>CAYHEU010000001.1:0-35207 GCA_964355785.1 uncultured Candidatus Saccharibacteria bacterium
ATCTGCTACTTCACATTTTAAAGGAAAAAATATAAAATGAAAAGCAGTTACAATTAGATGACGGGCCTATAGTAAAATGGTATTACGGATCCATGGCATGGATCAGGCCGGGGTTCGATTCCCCGTAGGTCCACACTTCGCCTTCGTGGAACGAAGGCGAAGTATAAACCGCTGATGAAAAAGAAACCAAAAATTGTCGTGATGGGCGGAGGTACGGGAACCTTCACCGTCCTCACCGGACTCAAAAAATATCCCCTCCAGCTCACCGCAATCGTTTCCATGGCGGACGACGGGGGCTCGACTGGAATTCTCCGCGATGAATTGGGAGTTCTTCCGCCGGGCGACGTGCGGCAGTGCCTCGTTGCGCTCTCACGCTCCGATCGCCTCATGCGGAATCTTATGAACTACCGTTTCGCGAATGGAAAACTCGGAGGACACAGCTTCGGGAATCTCCTTCTCTCCGCCCTTGAAAAGATCACCGGAAGTTTCGACTCTGCCGTTGAAAAAGTTTCTGAAGTGCTCCGCCTTCAAGGGAATGTGGTACCCGTAACCTTGAAAAAAATAAAGCTTGTCGCCCACCTTAAGAACGGCGTTGTCGTCACGGGGCAAAGCGCCGTCCATGAGCACGATTTGAGCGATATGAAAAAGATCGCGCTCGAACCCAAAGCGAAGGCAAATCCAAAAGCGCTCGCCGCGATACGAGACGCAAACTTTATCGTAATCGGTCCCGGCGATTTCTACTCAAGCCTCGTTCCAAATCTGCTCGTTGCCGCCATACCCCAGGCGATAAGAAAAAGCCGCGCGAAGAAAATCTATATATCTAACCTCATGACCAAAACCGAACATACCGACGGTTTTACCGTCAAAGATTATACGAAAGAGATAGAACACTACCTCGGGGGAAAGATGGATTACGTGATTTATAACAATAAGCGTCCGAGTGCCCGGCTCCTCCACCGCTACGCGCGCGAAGGCGAACGATTCGTGGAATTAAACGCAAAACTTCCCAAGAAAAAATTCTTCGGCGCAGATCTTGTGAGTAAAAAATTTCCGAAACAACATAGAGGCGACCTTATGAAACGAAATCTCATCCGCCACAATCCCGAAGCGCTTGCCAGGCTCATCATGAAGCTTCTCTAAAGATACCTCCTGCCCTTGAAAAAATAGCCGCTTTTAAGTACAATAAATTTAGTTTCCTTTTACAAACAACTTCTTTCTCTAGGGAGGTGTGCCGTGTGCCACATCGGGAATAGAGAAGGCCCGCTCCACGAAGCAATCATCGAACGGCTTTCGTACCTCTACGATTTCGCATGCGGAGAGCAGGACGTTCTCTGCGACATCGGGTTCGAGGAACTGGGAACGCGCCTGGGAAATGTTGAGGGTGTGCGCGTCGCTCCCGACGGTTTTCCATACCTCATCTTCGGGCCCACCACGGACCACGAGGCGTTCGTTTACTATTTCGACGGGACGGATCCTCTACGCACGCTCCACGGGGATATCATGGCCGCAGATGGCCTGTGTCGTAAAGACAGGGTCGCCCTGTATCGCGAAGACAAGCCGGGTCACTGGGCAAAAATCAAAACGAGCTGAAAAGGAGATTCCTGGTGGAAACGAACAGTATTGTCGTGCGCCGCGCTTCCGAAGGAGACATTCCCGCGATGACTGAGGTGAACATGGAATGTTTCCACGGCGACCGAGGAAGCCCCGTGAGCGCTACCAAATGGCTCATGTGCCGGGTCAAATCCTTTCCTCTTTACCAGCTTTTCGTCATCGAAGTAGGTGGCAAGGTCGCTGGCTACGTGGGATGGGAAATTCATGGCGGATTTCTCCGGACCGAGCCCGTGGTGGAGTTAGAGCAAATCGGCATCCTTGAACAGGAGCGGAACCTCAAACTCGGCTCTCAACTCCAAGAGGAATCTCTGCGGGCGATAACTGACTGGGTGAAGGAGAACAACCCACGGATCGAGAGCTCCGTGAGCTTTGTCGTGTGGGTGTACGCACACAACCTCCGTGCCATCAACATCTACCTCAAGGTCTTCACGGATGGCATCGTAGGGATGCGAACCCAGTACGGAAATCGTTCGGAAGTTATGCTCCGGCACCGTGTCCCTCTCGTGGTCGGCGTACCCAAGGAAGAGCGGTAACAATCTATGCGCCGTGTGGGTCTCCCGGGATTCAACGGCGCTTTTTCTTTACGAGGAAAAATTCTTCGAGTAAAATAACAAGAGTGCAACGAGGGCCTATAGCTTAGTGGCACCCGCCCGACCGAACACATCGGTCGTTCGGGCGGGGAGCATCCGGTAGTATGTACACTGTATATATTCTTCAAGACAGCCGAGGAAAATTGTATAAAGGAATGACGAATAATCTGAAAAGAAGGTTGAAAGAACACCGAAGTGGACACACGAAGACAACTTCACGTATGATCAATATCTCTGTGGTATATACCGAAACATTCAAGGAGTTAGGTTCGGCAAGAAAACGAGAGCTGTACCTTAAATCCGCCGCCGGCAGAAGATTCTTGAAGAAGATACTGCAAGGGCCTATAGCTTAGTGGCAGAGCATCCGGTTTGCATCCGGAAGATGGGGGTTCGATTCCCCCTAGGTCCACGAAAAAATGCAAAAACGCGTTTTCATAATTCACGGTTGGGATAGCTCCCCTTACGACGCATGGATCCCATGGCTTTGGACGGAGCTCGAGAACCATGACTTCAAGGTGGAGGTTCCTCTAATGCCGAACGCACAGGCGCCGGAGATAGAAATCTGGGTGAGCCACTTGAAGAATCTCGTGGGCGATCCGGACGAAGAAACTTATTTCGTGGGACACAGCGTCGGATGCCAAGCCATTATTCGCTATCTCGAATCACTCGAGGAAGGAACGAAAGTCGGCGGCGCAGTTTTTGTGGGAGGGTGGTTCACCTTGAGCGGTGATGCAATGAAAACCGAGGAGGAAAAGGAAGTTGCCCTCCCGTGGCTCGAGACGCCAATTGATTTCGAGAAAGCGAAAAGAGTCACGACGAATTTCGCCGCAGTGCTTTCAGATAATGACCCCTATGTACCCCTCAAGGACAATAAAGAAATTTTTCAAGAAAAGTTCTCTGCCCGAGTGATCATCGAGCACAACAAGGGACATTTCAGCCGAGAAGACAACATTACCGAGCTTCCGATCACGCTCGATCTGCTTCTTGATATGGTATATCAAAAAGATAAATTAGGCGTGGATGAGGAAACTTCTTCTTAGAAAACTTGGGGTATTCGGTTCATCTACTGACTGAAGTTTTTCATGAGCTCATTCATCTTCCCCCTCGTCTTCGGCCCCACATAGCCGAAGGCGGAGTCATCCTCGGTCGTGATACCGTGCTTCAACTGGAAGCGCTGAACGGCGCGTTTCGTGAGCGGCCCGAAATAGCCGGTCACGAGGGCTTCGGGATAGATCTCCGATCCTTGTGAGGAGAGGAACTCTTGGAGAATTTTTACTTCGTCATCCTTGAGGCCAGGGTAAAGGGGTTTCGTGAAGGTGTGCTGTGGAACGCTCCCGGTTGGGGCAGACATTCCCCCGCCCCCTAATAAGGCATTGAGCTTCGTCTGAAGCACGGCGAGCTGTGTGAGGAACTCCTGGATGCGCGCCTGGATTCCCGAGGAAGAAGAAGGCGATGGGAGAAAAACGGGAGGGCTTGAGGTGGACGTCGTGGTCGAAACAATTGGCGCGGGCGGTGGCGAATAGCCGGAGTAGTTTCCGGAGATGGTGACGGCAGGATTCGTTACACCTCCGCTTGAGGGGCAGGCGGTGGTGCCTTGGGTGATCGCGGTGGCATCGGAACTCTGCACGCCATCGCCATTTCTCACCCGTGCTTTCCAGGTATAGCTGGTATCGCAGGTAAGGCCGGTCGCGGTCCAGGTGTTCGTCTGTATCCAGTCGGAGTTCGGGTTGCCATCGGTGCTACTTGCGTAGAAGTAATATCCCGAGGAACTTGCTGTGGGGTTGTTGATCGCGGTGACGGAGAGCCCCACGCTTGTGCCAGCGACGGAGGTGGTGGCGAAGCCGAGGGGGGAAGTTGCGACAGCTTTGGTGTATCTCAAGAACGGAGAGGAGAGCGCTGAAACGTTCGTGGATGATGCGGCATCACGCACCTGCGCTTGGAAAGAATATTGGGTGTTCGCGGTGAGACCGGTCTTACTCCACAGATTTGACGACTGAAATCCAGCACTACTCGACGTTATGCCCTCGCGGAAGTAATACGGGGTGGAATTGAGTCCGGAGCTTGTGTCGGTTGCATTATTGATTCTCACCTGAATCGAGATATAAGTGAAAAGAGTGGTCGTTGAAAGCGAAAACCCGCTCGGGGCTGTCGTATCGATCTTGAATGCCCGCGTCGTGTAGCCGTCCGAGACCACATTGTCAACATCTAAGGCGATCTCGTGAACATAATAGGTGCCATCTCCCGAGAGCGAGCTCGAGGCAATCGTGAAGGCGCCATCGACATCCGTAGTGCCGCTTGCGTTCACCGTTGAGGTTGACGCGGTGGAACTTTGATTGAAAAGGTATTTGTAAGTTGTTGAGGCATCGTCCGTAAATCCTAAACCGACATCAATCGTCGTCGTGCTGTACCACGTGGTGCTCGTGGAGTGCGATGCGCTTGTGATAACTGGATTACTCGGAATCACGTTTTCGTACGCGCCGACATCATAGTACGTTATCGTACCGCTCCCGCTATTAGTAATACCCAGTGTGTCATACCGGCTACGGCCAAGATAATCAGTTGAAGTCGCTCCAAAATTACTCGTGCCCGCGTCAATAATTGTAGAACTTGTGAAGAGACGGAAGTCGAAGGTGGAAGAAGAACGGTAGAGGGGGTTTACGAAATAACTATTGGTGCTGGTGCCAGCGCTGAGATTCGCGCTATTTGCCCAGAAATCGTTGAAGGCAAGCGATGATGACGCGGCGTCCGATGCACCTCCGGAGAAATTCACGGCAGTGTCATTCTGCGAAAAGATGGAATTGTACACGGTCGTATAATTCGGACTGACGGTTATTATGCCCGTGCCGTTCCCGTGGAATACCGAGTTCCGGACCGTGGTGGACGCGCGGTTGTCGATCGCGTACTGGCCGCTGTTATTGTAAAACAAGCTGTTATCAAGCGTGAGCTGCGCATTGGAAGCTGTCTGAACTCCGGTCGTGCCGCTATGGTGGATCTTTAATTTATTCGCGTTCACCACCGAACCGTTTGTTGCTTGCAAAGCCTTATTTGAAGTGGTCCCCGACGCTTGATAATTGGAAATCGTTACGGTGCTGCTGTTTACGCTGATTCCTACGCCGGCGAGTCCGGAGACATAGATATTATTAAGAGTGACATTAGATGCGGTGTTAGTAATCTCTATTCCGGTGCCGGCAGTGTTTTGTATGGTAGCGGTCGCAACGGTCGCGTTAGCGCCGGCAATAGTGATGCCCACACCGGTCCCTGTTGTTGTTACATTAATCGCATTACTCCCATTTCCTCCTAAATACAGGCCGGTTGCACTCCCGCCGTTGAAGATGATATCCCTTGCCGTAAAATTATTCGCGGCATTAAGGATTCCATAGCTCGTGCCTACAACAGTGCCATTTTTGACGGTGGTGCTCGCTGTCGTACCGGCCTCAAGACGTACGCCGATATCAACAGAACTCGGATTCATGGTAAGTCCCGTAAGATCCACCGTGGAGGTTCCGGAGCCGTTCAGATAGATACCATAAAGTCCGGAAGAAATGGTGGTGCTTGTAAAATTAATATTCCACACCGCGCCGCCTGATAGCGAGATTGGCGATCGGCTAGCCCCGGAGTTAAAGGTCACATTGTTCAGATTGATCCTGCTGGCATTCCCTCCTTGTAAAAGAAGGACGCTGTTTATGAAATTCGTGCTCGAAACATTGAGTATCACCTCCCCCGCCGTATCTTGCGATAAAATAAGACCGCTTGAACTGCTTGAGATGGTGGAATTGGTGAGCGAACTCGTTCTTGTTATGCCGTCGTTCGCGTAGGTGCTAAACCCAAGACAGTGGCCGTTGCCCACGCACGTCACATTGTTCGCGTCAGTTTGCGCGGTGGTTCCATGGTCCATGGCGCCGCCAGGATTGTTGGCGAGATATGCCCCTTCCACGCTCCCAGACGACGTATCATGGAATGAAATGCCGTCATCGCCGTTGTCGGTGCTTGTGACATTCGTATATGCCACACTGGTCGAGCCGTTTTGTTGGAACCCGTCGTTCTCGCTGTTATATGCTTCCAAATTATTGACTGTTATCCCGCTCGCCGATCCGCCGGTTAGAATGTGCCAGGCGTTGGATGCAGGCGACCTTAATATAAAATTATTGAATGCAACATTGCTCACGTTTGGAGAAATGGCGATCGCATACGTTCGAGACGATACCTCGATCGTGCCGCCTGTTGGGTTTGCCCCGATATTCACGAAGAGCTCATTCGCGGTCCAATCCCACTGGTTCAAGCTCAAGCTCGCAAAATTGCCATCACTGGGAGCAAGATTAGTTACGGCAGCGGTTGAAGTCCCCACGGTAACATTCCCCGTAACTCCGGCCAGCGCCGATGAACTTGCCCTATAAATATTCCCCGAGTACACGGCCCATGTGCCGTTCAGATTCTCCGAGCCGTAGATGGTTGGTTTTGTGCCAGAGCCATAGTCCTGATATACGATAGGGTTTGCGACTGTACCCGAGACGCTCACCGTAAGCTGTTCCCGCCAGATTTCTCCGCGCTTGAAATTGACGGTATCGCCCGACTGGAAAATAGAAGATGATGCATTTACCTTGGCGATGGTCCGCCACGCTGTGCTTGAAGCAGTGCCGTTATTGGAGTCGCTTCCTCCGGTTGCATCCACAAAGTAGCTCGCGGCGAGGGTGAGGTTAAAAAGCGCGAGATAGTGTAGTACCGCAAGCAAGAGGGTTATGGAAAGCGCTTTCCTGTATCGGCTATGGTGATGAAAAAACATCTTTCTCTGGATTATTCAATAAAAATTATACAAGATATACTTCTTTCGTGGAAACTGCTTTTTGATCCACAGCTATTGAATTATTGTCCTTTCTCTACAAGAATATGGATGGGTTCGCATATGGAGGGTTGCGCCGAATGGTAAGGCACCAGTCTTGAAAACTGGGGCTCCGCAAGGGGCTTAGAGGTTCGAGTCCTCTACCCTCCGCCCGATTTTTTATGTCATGAAGTGCTATAATAGCCGTATATTTCGAACAAAGGTCGAAAGTTTTTGAACCAAAATCATGAGTAAAAAAACAATTGCAGTAGTGGTTATCATCATCGTGATCGTTGGATTGATCTTTGTCGCGGGCGGTCCGCTCTGGATCGGGCAAAAAGGTTCTCCTGAATCTGAAACGGGAGAGCGACCAATAGAACAAACTCCCGTTGCGACCGGAAATGTTGACGACGCGATAAGTGCCGCGCTTCAGGACATTGCGGGCGACGAAGCGGCGGTCGGCGAAACAGATTCTTCCATCTTTTCCGAGAATGATGAAGCGATAAATGGTTTTGGTCAATCGTTCGATACAACGCAACTTTAATATGGGGAAAATTCTTAAAATCGCGCTCGCAAGCATCGTGGCAGCAGCGTTCATTCTGCCGCAGAGCTCGGGCGCACAGAATCAGACAAGCACTCCGCGAAGAGGAGAGAATTTCTGCAACGTCCTTACAGAGCGTTTGTCGAAAATTGATCAAAATCTTACGGAGAGAATGGGGAAAATTGACGCGCGGCGAACCGAGCGGAAGACCAAAATCGAAGACAGAGTCGACGAACGGAAAGATCGGGTAACAGAACATCGTGAAAGGATGGACGAACGGCTCAGCGAACATATGGCAAAGATCGAGGAACGCGCAGCAACCGAAACCCAAAAACAGGCGGTTGCGGCATTCAGAACCGCGATGACCCAAGCGATAAACGCACGGAGAACCGCAGTAGATCAGGCGGTAAACGCGTTTCACGGAACTGTCGGTCAACTTGTTGCCCAAAGGAAGACCACAATTGATCAGGCAATCTCGGCCGCAAAGAGTGCAAAGCAGGCGGCATTCGATAAAGCAAAGACGGATTGCGCCGCGAGCGTGGACGCGAGAACCGTTCGCGAGAATCTCGTTGCCGCGATAAAATCAACGAAGGATACTTTCACTATCACAGTAAAGGCAGCGCAGGATGCATTTAGGACCAGTTTTGAAGCCGCGAAGAACACAAAGAAAGCGGCTTTTGAAAAAGCGCACGCGGACTTCAAGGCGGCGCTCGAGAAAGCAAAAGCGGACCTGAAGGCAGTACTCGGAAACACCGGATCAACGAGCACGACGCCATAATCGTTCTTTCTGCCTTTTTGGTGTAGACCGAGCCCCGCTTAGTGGGGCTCGGTTTTGTGTTACAATACAACGTATGGAAGACAAAAAAATCATCTCCACCATCAAAAAGGTGATGCCTGCGGTCGTTTCGATCATAATCTCAAAACACCTTGAAGATATCGAAAAAGAAATCCCGCCGGAACTTTATCCTTTTCTTCCCGTTGATCCAAGCGACCCGGCTCACCCGAAACTTAAGATACCCGATGCACTCGTCGACAAGCGCGGCATGGTGAAGATCGGGGGCGGATCCGGCTTCATAGTAGAGTCTGATGGCCTTATCCTTACGAATAAGCATGTGATCAGCGACCCGAAGGCGGAATATACGATCATCGCGGATGATGGCCGGAGGTTCAGCGGAGAAATCTTGACCCGCGACCCCATAAACGATGTCGCAATCCTTAAAATCAACGCATCAAATCTTCCGCGGGTGTTGCTCGGCAATGCCGCAAAACTTGAGCTTGGCCAAGGCGCAATCGCAATCGGAAACGCTCTGGGGCTTTTCAAAAATACCGTTTCTTTGGGCATAATATCAGGACTCTCGCGTTCAATCTCCGCACAGGCGGATCCAAAATCCCCGCCGCAGGAAATGCGGGGGCTTATCCAAACGGACGCGGCAATCAATCCGGGAAACTCCGGCGGCCCCCTCGTGGACCTCTCCGGCTTCGCGATCGGCATAAACGCCGCAATCGTCTTTGGCGCCCAAAACATCGGCTTTGCGATTCCCATAAACGCCGCGAAGCGGGATCTTGACGATCTCAAAAAATTTGGACGCATCCGGCGTCCGCTCTTAGGCGTCCGCTATATTACGATCGACGACAACCTCAAGGAAAAAATGAATTTGCCGGTAAGCTACGGGGCGCTCGTAATGCGCGAATCACCGCACGATCACGGCGTGCTTCCAAACGGACCCGCACACAAAGCCGGCATCCGCGAAAAAGACATTATTCTCGAATGTAACCACAAGAAGGTTGACCGCGACCACCCTATCCAGGATGTTCTCGAGAACTTGAATGTCGGCGATATCCTCGAACTTCTCGTGCTCCGCGGCGAAAAAAAGTTCCCCGTAAAACTCACGCTCGCAGAGAGAAAGTAGAACAGCGAGTAGAAAGTAGGCGGTAGAAAGTAGAGCTTTCAAGAAAATGACCGGTGGATACAAAAATCTTATTGTGTGGCAAAAAGCGAAACTGCTTGCGATAGAAGTCTACAAACTAACCGACAACTTTCCAAAATCAGAAGTTTATGGCATTAGCTCGCAAATGCGCAGGGCGGCAGTTTCTATTCCCTCTAATATAGCTGAGGGTTATCGCCGGCACCATCACAAAGAACAACTCCAATTTTTCAGAATAGCTTTCGGTTCGGGTGCGGAACTTGAGACTCAAATCGAAATAAGCAAAGAGATTTTCCCTCAATACAAATTGAATTTCACAAAGGTGGAAATTCTGCTTGAGGAAATAATGAAAATACTCAACAAGCTAACTTTAGCCGATTGATCGCGCCTTACTCTCTACTCTCTACTTGCTACTCTCTAGTATGTGTAGAGATCCACAAGGAGGCCGTTCTGATCGAGGAGAAGCACTCTGTCGTGCCGAAAATCAAGGAACTTGCTGTTTGGGCCGGTGTTCCCCGTCCACGCACGAACTTCTCTCCCAAGAAAATCCTCGTCGTTCTGATATTTTTCAAAACACCCGCGGTAGTTGATTTTATTCAAATACGCACGGCATTCGTAGTCGTCGAGCGCAATCGGCGGGTTCGATTCCGGCTCTGCGCAGTAACCGAGGGAATAAATATAGTCCTGACACTCACCGCGAAACCTCGAGATTCCATACGAATCGACGATCGAAGGACAACCTCCGTAAAGCGGCGGATTAAAGTCGTAGTACTTCTCGAGATAGCCGAGGCACTTGTTAAGCCGCAAGTTGCGGCCGATGGGACTTACCGTTGAGTAAATATTTAAGGAATCGCCGCTCCGCAGATAAATGTTGTTTTCCGGAGCATTCCCGAGCGGATCATAAACCTGAACGGCGCGATAAGGAACATTTTGAAAGCTTTTGTTCCCTTGGAGGCGCCAGCCCTTGAGCGGAATCGCGCGTTCGCCGTCGAACCATGCCGAAAGGACGATTTGGCTGTAATCGTCCGGAGAACCCGGGAATGCGGTCGCAATTCTCACCTTGTGGAAATAGGGTGAGAGCTGGTCGAGCGTAAATCCTTGGGGAATTTCTCCGGGGTCAATACTCGGAAGATTCCCTTGCGGCGGGGGCTCTTCCTGTGGTGGTTCGTTTTGCGGCGGAGGAATATTTTCCCCTCCCTCGTGAACCGCTCCTTTGGTCGACGTTGAATTTTCTCCTAGAGGACCCTGGAGCCGCCCCGGCTGATTTACATAAATCGCGGCTCCGATAAGAACGGCGAAAATTACAATTCCAAAAATCCTCCCCATACCTCCTAATTAAACCACGATATTTATCAAACGTTGAGGAACGTAGATCACGCGCTTCGGCTTTTTCCCCGCGAGAAACGCCGTTATTTTCTCTCTCCGAAGTGCGGTCTCTTTTGCATCAGATTCGGAAATATCCACATTGACCTCAACGCTGTCCCGAACCTTACCATTCACCTGAATTACCAACATAAACTTTTCATCTTGAATAAGGCGTTCATCGTACGAAGGCCACGGCGAAATGTGGATTGAGTTCTTGTTTCCCAAAACATTTCTCCAAATCTCCTCGGTAATGTGGGGCGCAAACGGGGCGAGGAGCTTGAGAAAATCTGAATAAGATTTTTTATCAGTCCCCTTTTCAAGTTCGGATAAAAGAATCATAAGCGAGCTTATTGCCGTATTGTAATGAAGATTTTCTATATCCTCGGTGATTTTCTTAATTGTTTTATGTACCAATCGCTCAATTTTCTTATTCGTGGCATTCGAGTTCATTTGGAGATTTGCATTGTGTTCTAATTTCCAAACCCGTTCCAAAAATCTCACCGGTCCCAAAATCCCCGCATCGCGGAAATCGCCGCCTTCCTCAAAGGGACCGATAAACATAAGATGCATACGGAGCGCATCTGCGCCAAATTTTTTGATGAACTCATCGGGGTTCACGATATTTCCCCGCGACTTTGAAATCTTTTTTCCTTCACGGATCAAAAGACCGTGCGCGCGAAATTTTTTTGCAGGTTCGTCTCCGCCCGAGGCGGATCCGCCTTTGGCGGAAAAAGGTAAAATCCCTAAGTCACAAAGCGCTTTCCACATAAACCGGACGTAGAGAAGGTGGAGTACCGCGTGCTCCGCGCCGCCGATATACATATGAACCGGCAACCATTTTTTTATCCTGAGCTTGTCGAAGGGCGAATTCTTATCTTTTGGATCAAGATAGCGAAGATAGTACCACGCAGAATCAAGGAATGTGTCCGAAACGTCGGTTTCGCGAACCCCTTTTGCGCCACAGTGAGGACACTTCACCTCATAGAACGACCTTACCGTCGCAAGCGGCGATTTTCCCATGCCTTTCGGACGGAAATTTTTTACTTTCGGAAGTTCCACCGGCAAATCATTTTCTGGAACCGCATGCCAACCGGGCATATCATCCCTCTCGCCTCTTTTCTCCTTGGCACACGCCCCGCAGTAGATCATTGGAATCGGCGGCCCCCAATAGCGCTGGCGCGAGATCAACCAATCACGGAGGCGGTACTGGACCTTTTTTACTCCTCCGACATCACGCATCACCTTATCGCTATCCACGAGCGGCGCATCGCTCGCGGGAAGCCCGAACATTTCCGCGAACTCCGCATCCCGCTCATCGTGCGCGGGGACGGCCATAATGGCGCCCGTGCCGTAACCCATAACCACATAATCAGCAACCCAGATGGGAATTTCTCGTTTTGTTCCGGGATTCATTGCCTCCACTCCTTTAAGCTCCACGCCTGTTTTCTTTCTTCCCTCGGCAATCCGCTCGTTTTCGGATTTCTTCTTTGCTCTTCTCACATATGCCTCAACTTCCCGAAGATTTAAGATCTGAGATTTTCCGCCCGAGGCGGATCCGCCTTTGGCGGAAAGATTTGAGATCAGTGGATGCTCTGGCGCAAGCACCACGTAGGTTGCGCCGTAGAGCGTGTCGGGACGCGTGGTGAAAACTTTTATTGTGGGCAACAGAGTATTTAATATAAGAGGTTCTTGCGCTCCTGTAAGATGCTCTTTATGTGCAAATCCTTCAATAAATTTAGTTTGTAATTTATCGCGCAAGTATTCTAAGTATGGACCTCGCTTATCTTTCTCCAGGGAATCGGAAATTATGGTTACAGAATTGCTCAATTTTTTCAGCAATTCGTAGTCATATTCAAATGAAAAAGTTTTCCAAAATGGCCTCTCTTCGCCGGTACGAAAACGAGGCTCTACGGCTGGGGCAACAAGAACAAGCCCAGCGATGGGACGATTAATCTTTTGCAATACTTTCATGGCTACTACTCCTCCTAAGCTATGACCAACGATAATAGTGTGCTCATTTATTCGGCAATTTTTAACAACATAATCAACTTGTTCCGATTCTACGGGATGATCAGTATTAGGCATTTGAGGTGCTTGGACACCAAAACCCTGTTGCTCCAGTTTCTCTTTTAACCACGGAATGAAGTTCTTATTTACATGGCCAGTATAACCGTGGAGGATCAAAAAATTGGTATTTTTATTCAATACAACCGGAAAATCTATCTCCGTGCCTTCCGACTTCCCTATCCAGTTCCGCTGGGCAACTTTGATTCTCTCCGACCAATCAAGACCGTCCAGGTCTTTAATAAGGCGCTCGGCGTACTTGGTAATCCTGAAAAACCACTGTTCAAGCTCTTTTTTCTCCACGACAGAATCGCAGCGCTCGCATTTCCCGCCCGAACGACTGACGTCGCTCAGTCGGGCGGGCCCGCCAACAACCTGCTCGTCGGCTAAAACCGTGAGGCACGAGGGGCACCAGTTTACCGCCTGCTTTCTGCGGTAAGCCAGTCCGTTCTTGAACATTTGGGTGAAGATCCATTGCGTCCATTTGTAATACTTTGGATCAAAGGTTTCCAGATGCTCATTCCAAGCAAAACCATTGCCAATTTCACGGAGTTGGCGATAGAAGTTTTTCTCTGAAATTTTCGCTTGCTCGGCAGGATGCTTCTTTGTTTTCAATGCATAGTTTTCGGAGTGGATTCCAAAGCCATCAAGCCCGATCGGCTCGAAAACGTCATTCCCCTGCATCCGTTTCACGCGCCCATAGATATCGGATCCAACGAACGCATACATATTCCCGACATGGAGGCCCTCTGCCGATGGATATGGGAACATCATTAGGTTATAAAAAGGCGCAGCCTTTTTACCATGAGCCCGTCGAAGGGCAGAATGGTCACCTTGAGCGAAGGAGGGCTCATAAACCCCCTCTTTTAACCACTTGCTTTGCCAGTATTTTTCTATCCTCTTAAAATCGTATTTCATTTTTTCTGCCTGCCCGCCGTAGTCCCGCAAAACGGAACGAAGGAGGGCCAATATTTTTCTATTTTTTGGAAGTTATAACTCTTCATTCAATATTACAGGTTTCCTTTTTCTAGAAGTTCTCTTAAATAAATATCCACGCCCTGAAGTTTTTTTAAATCTTCTGGTTTAAACCACTGGAATTCTGTATTTTCTTCGTTGAGCTTCACTACACCCTCCGCCTCCCCCAAGTACGTCAATCTCACAACGTGCCTACCCGAAACCCGCAAAATATCTTGAGCAGCTATCAATTTTGGTTCTCCTGGAAGATCAAGGCCAACCTCCTCGCTAACTTCCCGTTTCAGGTTTTCCAATAAGGTTGAGCCGGGATTGATACGCCCACCAGGAATGTCCCACACGCTACCAACCTCGGGATATTTATCCGAAGATCTCCGAACCATTAAGTATTTCCCCTCCTTGTCTCGTAATAGAATTTTTACCCCGACCTGTAGTTCCATTCTTATATTCTCTCTTATTTTAGATTAATCGCAAGGTTTTCGTCACGTTTCAAAAAGAAAGCCCACCGGTTTTCAGTGGGCTTGAGGATCCCTGCGGACACCCTTGATCTTTCTCTCCAATTCTTCCCGTATTGCACGGACATCCTCGGTGATTTCTTCCTCGGAGCATGTCCCGTGAAAGAGATCTGGCTTGAGCGAGAACATCGCCGCGCTGGCAAGGGGCGAGTCGTGCTCCCAGCCGTTCCGTTTTTTGAGGGAAGGAAAGATTTCTTCTTCCCACTTCGTAAGAATCGCATGAACAAGCCCTTCCCGTGCCTTGGGATCGTTCATCTGGATGAGCGGAATCTCGATCACAACTATTTTTGACATATCAGCCTCCGAATGAAGACTTTCGGTGAACTGATTATATTATACAATAAAAAGCCCCGAATGGGGCTTTAGTTGATATGGAATCTGCGCTGCCAGTCGCGAGGCGGAATCCGACTCACTTGATCTACTTCTCTTTGAAGCTCTTCCCGAATCCGGCGGGCGCGTTTCGCGATCTCCGCGATCCTTTTTGGGGAAAGCTTCTTTACTCTTAGCAACCCCTTCGGAATATTCCGCGGTTTCTTCATCAATCACCTCCCCGAAGATCTGCCATAAGAATATCATAAAAAAAGACCGCTGGGTGAGCCAGGTAATTAAAAATAACAGCGATTCGCATAAACCATGAGCTTGTTTTTTTATATCTTTCGTATATGGTAATTAAAGATACTTTTCGCGAAAGGAGGTGATCGGGAGGTGGAACACGAAGAAATTGTGAGACGAGCGAACGAGATTGTAGCGCCATACGGTCTCCAAGCAGAAATCCTCGGCGACATTCATTCTGTAGGAGTAGGAGGTGACCATCGCACCTATACGCCAGTGGTGAACCTCATTGGCACTCACCCAGGAGACGAAGTTCTCGCCAGACTCTCTACGGAGATCGGGAACAAGCTCCCAATCAACCGTATCACATTCCAGTTCGCAACGAAATCTTAGAGCTTTGACGGAGTGGTGAAATTCACCGCTCCGCTTTTTTACAAACCAAAAATCTGCTTCGCATTCTCAAAAATCCGCCTTTTCATCTCCTCCACCGAAACATTTTTAAGTTCCGCCAATTTTTTAACGACTTCAACCACATACGACGGTTCGTTGCGTTTACCACGATACGGAGCCGGAGATACGTATGGCGCATCGGTTTCGCTTAATATCCTATTCATAGGGAGCATCTTAATAACTTCGTCGTAATCGCGGGCGAATGTAATAACTCCGCCGAAAGTAAACAAAAATCCCATATCCAAAAGTGTTTTAGCGTCTTCTTTCGTACCGCTAAAGAAGTGAATGATGCCAGGATTGGGACGATTTAAGATTTTAGATTTAAGATTTAAGATTTCAATTAAATCCGCGAATGCCTGGCGACAATGGATCATCAACGGCTTCTTTACCTCGTTCGCAAGCTCAATTTGTTTTATAAATGTTTCGGCCTGTTTCTTCTTCGTTTCCTCGCCCAGACGGTAATAATCCAAACCACATTCCCCTATTGCCACAACCTTCGGGTCAGCGGCTAATTTTTTATAATAGTCGTAATCAAACGCTTCCCCGCGACTCGTAAATTCTTTCGCTTTATCGTCTGCGCCCAATTCTTTTATATCGTGATAGGACTTCTCCGTATGAATTGGATGAAGCCCAATTGCAGCATAGACACCTTCTTTATACAAATTCGCAACCTCAACCGCTTTTTTTGAGGTATCTCTCTGCGTTCCGACATTCACTATCCAAACATTATTTCCGAGCGCACGGTCAATTACATCTTTCCGGTCCTCTTCGAATGCGGCAAACTGAACGTGGGTGTGGGCGTCAAAATACATGCGAGAATATAGGATTTAGGATTTAGGATTTAGGAAACGGGGAAAAAGATTTTCACCCTTACTAACTTTTAAAATCTTACCTGACCAATTGATATTTTTGGTTATCTTTTCTGAAGTTTCCGGCAGAAAGGGCCTAAGAAGCGCGGCGACGTTATCCAGCATTACGACCAAATTAAACACCGCCTCGCGATCGTTTGTTTCCCAGGGTTTTTTGGCGTTTACATATTCATCTCCAAAAGCGATAAAATCCCAAATTTTCCCGAGTGCCTCATGAAACTTAAATTCTGCTATTTTTTGTTCCACAGCACTTTTGGTTTCCGTGATTGTTTTCTCAACCTCCCCGGCAACCTTGGTCCCGCCGTCCAGATCTTCGTATTTCGAGGCTAAGGCCATAACGCGCGCGGCGAAATTGCCCAAACCATTGGCCAGATCGCCGTTATATCGTTCCTTAAACTTCGCCTCGGAAAAATCCCCGTCGTCAGCCGTCGGAATCTCGCGGAGCAAATAGTAACGGACTGCATCGACTCCGTATTTTTTAACCAGATCAAACGGATTAACAACATTACCGATCGTTTTCGACATTTTCTGCCCCTCTACCGTGACAAATCCGTGGACAAAAAGTTTTTTAGGAAGTTCGAGATTGGCCGCGAGAAGCATCGCGGGCCAAATTGCCCCATGAAATCTCAGTATGTCTTTTCCTATCACCTGCACGTCGGCAGGCCACCATTTTTTGTAGTCGTCGTTTCTCCCGTAGCCGATCGCCGAGAGATAATTCGTGAGCGCATCGCACCAGACATACATCACCTGGGCTTCATCCCCCGGAATGGGAATTCCCCACTCCAAACTCTTTTTCGATCGCGAAAAACTCACATCCTCAAGTCCGGCATTGATGAGCGAGAGGATTTCGTTCTTTCGCCATTCCGGCACGATTTGGAACTCTCCGCTTTGTATCCGCCTCTTTATCTCGCCAGCGTAATCCGAAAGTTTGAAAAACCAATTCTCTTCTTCTATCACTTCCGGTTCGCGCTGGTGATCGGGGCACCTTCCGCCCACGAGCTCCTTTTCCGTAATGAACGCCTCGTGGCCCACGCAGTACAATCCTTTGTATGTTCTCCTTTCAAGCTTCCCTGCTTTCTCGAGCGAGAGCCACATCGCTTGGGCGCCCGGCCAATGGCGCTCCTTATCTGTCGTGCGGATAAAATCGTCGAAAGAGAGGTTCAACGCTTCCTTGAATCCCCTGAACTTATCCGCGATCGCGTCCACAAATTCCTGCGGCTCTTTGCCCGCCGCCGCGGCGGCGCGCACAATTTTCGTTCCGTGCTCGTCAGTGCCGGTCAAAAATAAAACTTCGTCACCCTTCCCACGATGGAATCTCGCGAGCACGTCGGCCTGTATTTTTTCGAGCGCGTGCCCAATGTGGGGATCGGCGTTCGCATAATCAATTGCGGTCGTTATATAGAACTTTCCCATTTGTCTATGCAGCGGCCCCTTTCGGTCTTTTCTTGCTGGACCACTCCTCGATAACTTCTTGGAATACCGCCGCAGCGGGCACCGCAATAATCATCCCCAGGAAACCGGCGACCTCGACACCGATTAAGAGCGCAATGATCACGATCACAGGATGGAGCCCCACCGAGCGGCGCGTCAGAATCGGTACCAAGAGATTGTTTTCAAGCTGTTGAATGCCCAGAAAAACAAAAAGAGTGTAGAGCGCAAGCGGCACCGAGGTGCTGAGCGCTACGAGGACCGCCGCTGCGCCCGCCAAAATAGGACCCACAAAAGGCACGATTTCGAAAACTGCCGCAAGTACCGCGAGAAGGAAAGCGTGGTTAACGCGGAGCGCGACGAGTGCCACCCACACGACAAGCCCGACCACTAAACTCAAGATAACCTGGGTCTGGAACCATCTCCCTATCTGTTTCTTTGATCGCTCGTATATGCGGAGCGCCGTCTCCTCGGAACTTGCGGGAAGAACCGCGCGGATGAAGCGTTCAATCCCGTCGCGGCTCAAAGTCAAATAAAATGAGCTTACAAAAACCGCGATCGCGAGCCCCAGCCCTCCCAAAACCTGTGAGAATATGCCGAAGGGAGAAACTCCCGCGCTCTTCGAGAAAAGATTCGTCGAAATCGTGCTCACGAGGTTATTGATCGACTCAAGAACTTTTGTGTTCACGATCGGCCCAATACCAAGATCTTTCGCAGATTGATTAAAACTTACCATCACGCTGTTCACTTCGGTGATAAGCAGGGGAACGATCGTGTAGAGAAAAAGTATAAGAAAGAGAATTATAAGGAGGAAAACGAGGATGACGCCGAGCGATCGAGGAAGGCCACGCCGCTCGAAAAAGTTGACGAGCGTATCCAAGCCAGTAGAAATCACGATCGCAAGGAAAAGGCCGAGTAAGACCTGCCGGCCGAGGAACATAAAAAGGACGAGTAAAAAGAAGAAAAAGGCCCGCCAGAGCGTCTGCCACGAAATTTCAACGTTGATTTTGTCCTTCATACCTTCAATATCTTCTTAAACGGCGCTTCGTTTTTGTAGGGGCCGATCACGGCGAGATTCAAGTTGCGGGGGTTAAAAATCGCCCGCGCGATGCTCCGTATCTCCTCGGCACCCACCTTCTGTATCCGCCGGATGAGTTCCCTGGGCATAATAAAGGATCCCGTAAGAATTTCCTGGCCTCCGTAGAAAGTCGCGAGATCGTCGGCTCCCTCAAGAGAAAGCATAAGGTTTCCGCTCAAATGATCCTTCGCTTTTTGAAGTTCTTCCTTCCCCACGAGCTCGCTCTTCACACGACCGAACTCTTCGAGAATCGCCTGAATCACCTTCCCAATCTTTGAGTGATCGACGCCGGAGGACACGTCAAATGACCCATGATCAATAAGGAGATCCGCTCCCGCACGGATATAATAGGCGGCTCCCAGTTCTTCGCGTACTTTGTGAAAAAGCCGGGAGCTCATGCCGCCGCCCAAGACATCCGCAAGGAGCTCAATTGCATACCTCCGCTTATCAAAAACGTCGAACGCACGAACGCCGATCACGAGATGGCTCTGGTCTGACTCTTTATGCTTTAAAAGTACGCGGGGCTTGTTCTGTTCCAGCGTTTTCGTCTTCACCTTTCCAATCTTTTTTGCGCGAGGCAAATCCCCGAAAAATTTCTTTACCTGCGTGAGCATCTTTGTCTTATCAAAATTTCCCGCAATAACCACTACCGTCTTCGGCGCAACGTAATGAAGCGAACGATATTTCATGAAATCTTCGCGCGTGAGGCTCCGAATCACCTCTTTCCGCCCCGCAATATCCCACCCTGCCGGCTGATCGCCATAGAGAAGAGAGGTAAAAAGCTCTTGCACGCGCCGCATCGGCGTGTCTTCATACATATTAATCTCCTCAATCACCACGCCGCGCTCCTTGTCGATTTCTTGCGAATTGAAGACGGGATTCAAATAAAGATCCGATACGATCTCAAGTATCTTGCTCGCTTTCTCGCTTCTCACCTTCGCCCAATACCCGGTATATTCCTGGCTGGTGAACGCATTCGATTGCGCTCCCAGTCCGTCAAGCTCGCGCGCAATCGTTCCGGGCTTCGGTCGGTTCGTCGTTCCCTTGAACGTCATATGTTCCAAAAAATGCGAGAGGCCGTTCACTTTTTTCGTTTCATACTCGGATCCCGCCTCAACAAGAATAAGCACCGTCGCCGCCAAGCTTGACGGCGCGTGAACAGTAATGAGTCGGAGGCCGTTTCTGAAGATCGTTTTCCGGGTCATTCCCTACATTCTAACCCGCAATCGTGTCAATGTCAGCTTGAAATCTCGTGGCCCGGCTTACTATCGCTTCCCCATAGGTCCAAAGGTATCTTTGCCACCTGCCGCCGGCGTAATACCTCGCCGCCGCAATCCGTTCCTTACTCACCGTCGCGTTTGCGGCTCCTGCGTCCTTCAAATAAAGTGCGGTCGCGACGAATGCGTCCGCATTATTCCACGGAGATGCAGGCGAGCTCCCGGTAACCTGGGAAACCTTGTTCCGATAGAGCATCCATGTCGAAGGAATAAACTGGGCGGGACCCATCGCACCCCCATAAAATCCGTCCTTATTTGCGCAGGAAATCGTGATCGTATCGGGATTAATCCCCAATTCTCTCGTAATCTCAAGAAAAATCGGCTGATTCGATGGGCTCATCGAGGTTTTATAGTTGCACCGCCCGACGTTCTGCCCGAGTGCGGACTCGCGGTCGAGCACCGCCAAGATGAGGGCCGCGCGGACTCCCGTGGCGCTTGAAGCAAGTTTTGCGTACTGGTACGCCTGCTCAAAGGTAAGTTCTCCACCACCCAAAAGTTGGAAAAGCCGGCTTCGTATCTGTGCCGCGGTTTTTTTGGTTTCCTTAAGAAGCGTTTGATATTTGGATTCCTGCCCCTTCGTTGCAGCAAGCAGGGTGTCTTTTTCTTTTCTTGTCTTCTCCGTTTCGAGCCTCTGCGCCTCCTGATAGCCCTTTGCGCTCGTCGCATCTGCTCGCACAACCGCGAGCTGTGTTTTCTGCTCATTAAGCTCTTCACTCAGGTTCACCGCCTCCGCAAGCACCGTCTGTAAATTACTTTGAAGGAGCGTTACGTTATTCAAGTCATCGAAGAAATCCGAAAGTCGCGGCCGCTCAAGAAAAATTTCGATAAGACTTGCTTCCCCTTTTTGGTAGATGTCCCTCAAAAGAACCCTGAGCGACTCTCGGTTATTCCGAATTCCGTCTTCGGTGATTACAATCTGTTCCTCGGTCTCGACAATCTTGTCATCAAGCTGGCTCAAGGTGAGATTGATGGCCTTAATCTGGAGGTTAAGTTTCGAAATTTTGCTGTTTAAAAGCGATAGCTGGTTTTTGAGCGTACTCCCCTGCTTTTGATACGCGGTAATTTGATCTTCGTATTGATCAATTTGGCCCTCAAGTTCTTTGAGTTGATTTTCAAGCGCCCGCCGCTCTTCGACGCTCGTCGTGCTCGCAGAAGAAAGCTGGAAGGTAGGTGCCGCAACCGAGCCCATAATGAGGGAGAGCGCCGCACCCGAAACGAAAAAGAGTTTTAAAAAACTATAGAACGGAACTCGCACTACTCTTACGACCGGACGGAGATTCACGCGTGATGCAAGGATCCGGCGAGTGCTTCTCCCGGCATGCGAAACATCCTCTAATATTTTTGGTTTCAAATGCCGAAACATTCCCCAATATACGAACGAAGGGCCTACGGAAAATTACTGTTCCGCTTTTTCGCTCTCCGCTTTTTCACCCACCCGCTCTGCTTTCTTCTCTTCCGTTTCAACCTTCACGGCGCTCACATCCACCGGCTCAACAACTTTTTCTTCCTCCTTCACAGGAGGCATTGCAGTTACAATCGCCGTGTCTGGCTCGGTCAGGACTCTTACGTCGGGCGACACCCGAAGATCACGCACATAAATACTTTTGCCAAATTGATCGAGAACCTCGAGATTTACCTCAAACGAGTGGGGTAAATTTCCCGGAAGCGCTTCAACCTCAACATCGGCGAGCGTCTTATTGAGGAGTCCTCCCTGCTCTTTGACTGCAGGCGCCTCGCCCACGAAAACGATCGGCACGGGAACCTTAATCTTTTCATCTATCCGTATCTGATAGAAATCAACGTGGCTTATCTCCCCGGAGAGATAATCGCGCTCTACATCGTGCACAAGCGCGGGTTTTTTCTCTTTTCCGACAACAAGATTGATCACCGTGTTCTCCCCGGCAACTCTGTATACCTTCTCGAAATTCTTTGCGTTTAGGGCAAGATGAAGATTTTCCACTCCGCGCCCATAGAGCTCCGCGGGAACGAGGCCTTCTTTTCGGAGCGCTTTATTCGCTTTTCCAAATTTTTCCCTTGTTTCTACGGCTAAATCCATGCGAGAAGCATAGCAAAAGAACGAATTCGACGCAACCTCGCCCTTATAAGAATTAGAGAGTAGCTTGTAGCCAGTAGTGAGTAGGAAGAACTTTTGATTTTCTACTTACTACTCTCTACTTTCTACTCGCTTTTGTTTGGAGAACTTTCCCCTACCCCCTGCCTCTTTTTCGCAAGTTTCTCGACAATATCCTTTTCTTTCTCGGAGATTTTCTCTTCTGTGCCGCGCCGCGCAATTGCGTAGTCGTTCATGTCCACAAGCATGAAACTCGCAAGAAGCGGAAATTTTTCTTTCACCAACCGATACTTTTCCTGCTCAATAAACCGGTAGTCGGGATGTCCTTGGGAAATGGTGCGAAGCTCTGTTTCCCAAAAAAGCTGACGGAAGTTCTTCCATTGATAAAATCGGAGGCGATACGCGAGCGGTACGACGTACTGCGCAAGAACCGGATCTTTCTCTTCGATCTTTCTGAAAAATGCGCTCGCTCCTTCCAAAGCTTCCCGGAATTGGCCCTCAAGGCCCGCCTCGGGGATTTCCGGCGGGACATCATAGCCATGGTGAGTCGAGAAGTATTCGCGATCCTGCGTCATCATCCGGTGGCGGTGGAGATCTCGATAACTCCCGATATTCATCGTAATCTCAAAACGCAGGTATG
Source organism: uncultured Candidatus Saccharibacteria bacterium (assembly GCA_964355785.1). Classification (GTDB taxonomy): domain Bacteria; phylum Patescibacteriota; class Minisyncoccia; order UBA6257; family 2-01-FULL-56-20; genus CAYHEU01. The sequence continues at coordinate 22,765 of CAYHEU010000001.1, forward strand.
AATTCTCAAACGCACGTCCGACTTTGTGCCAGCGCGCCGAACGATTCAAAAGATAGAAGCTTATTATTTCTTTTCGCTCCGATCCGGAAAGTTCTCTTGCGATCTGAAGCACTCTTTCCCATGTTGCGTGGGTGGCGGGAAAAATTATTCCCGCAATAATTTTTTCCTCCGCACGCGGGTCGCACTCCACGAGTTTCACCTCGGGCTTCGTCCCTCCTTTTTCGAGCAATTTCCCCTCTTCCGCATGCCGGGAGCTTTGGAGAAAACGGTGAACGGCCGCGCTCCGTTCGGCAAGATACCGCTGATATCCCTCCGATTTCTCGTCCCCAAGCCGCAAAAGAAGCGAAGGAATCTCGTTATCCAGTTCTCGCTTCACGGCGGAGGAAATCCACCGGAGTTCTCCCAAGGAATGCTTTGCGGTGCGATTAATCAAATATTCGAGGGCCTGCGCATTCCCCCGGAACGCAACCTGCCCCAAGGTCGCCATAGGAAGAAGCCCCCGAAGGGTGTCGAACGCTTTTTTCTCCAAGACGGATTCTTTTTCCTCGTAATTCTCCTTAAGCCACGCGAGAAGCCGCGGCAGGAGCTCCACGTAGGTATCAAAAAGATGGTCTAGCGTTTTCCGATACTCAGGAAGGATTCCGAGGCGTTCAAGATCCGGCTTCGGAATATAGTAGAGATAGCGATCCCTAATTTTCTTCCCAAAATTTACGTAGCGCGTGGATTTCTCGATCGGTTCGAGCCCAATCCGCTGATCCTCAACGAATTTCATCGCAACCTGCGAAATCCCCCAGAAGAGCACGTGCGTGCCCGTCATCTGGGCAATAGAGTCGTCGCCGTACTGGGAGAGCCACTTTGCATAAAATTCCTGCGCGCGCTGATTATTCAAGATATTTTTAAATCCCCGTTCGCGGAGAAAACTCACCGTCTCCTCGAGTTCTTTCGCGAGCGCTTTGTTTTCGCCCTCAAGGATCGGATAGAAATATTCCTTGAGAAGCACGCGGAGGAGCGAGTGCGGCGCACGGCTCGCGCGCGAACAGAGCGCCCCTACGATCTCCGGCGGCAGGTTCCGAAGCACGTGCACGAGGCCGTCCACGTTTGTTGCGAACGGCTCCAAAAGGAATTTATCTTTTTCCGACCATTCTTCCCCGGGAAAATCGGGCGCGTACGCGTCTCTACTCTCCGGCATTGCTAGATCTTACCAAACAATTTGAGACGCCCTGCGACAACTCGCTTCATTCCCTCGAGCGCGGGTCCATAAATTCTGTAGGGTGCGAGTTCTGCGGGATTTTCCCTGAGACCGTCCTCGATCCCCTTCCGCCATGCGGCTCTGATTTCAGTGTTGATGTGAATAATATTTACTCCCGCTTTGACCGCAGCTACAAAATCCTCGTCGGGAAGGCCCGAGGCGCCGTGGAGCACAAGCGGAACGCCGACCGCGCTTCTGATTGCAGATATCCGATCGACGTAGAGCTTTTCAACAAATCCTTCTTTGATCACAATCCCGTGGATGTTTCCGACTGCGGGAGCAAGCATATCAACGCCCGTTTCTTTTACAAACTGCGCGGCCTCCTCGGGGGTCGTGAGATCCTCGGGTTTCACTGCTGCGCCCTCGGGCAACTCTCGGTGAATTTCAGAAGACGAACCGATATAGCCGATCTCTCCTTCGACTAAAATCTTGGGGTTCTTCGACTTCACGTACTCGACAACCTGCTTTGTAAGTTTGATGTTTTCGTGAAGCGGCATCCGGCTCGCATCAAAAAGTACTGCATCGTACCCTGCCTCAACTGCTTCTTTTATCCTTTCCAGGGAGTGCGTGTGGTCGGCATTGAGGTATATCGGGTAGCTATATTCTTCGCGAATACTCCGCACAAGCGCCACCGCGCGCCGCGCTCCCAAAAAATCGCGCTCCCCTTCCGATGTTCCGATAATCACGGGTACGTTCGCCTCGTGTGCCGCCTCGAAAATCGCCTTAAGTGCTACGGCGTCTGAAACATTAAAATGCCCGATCGCGGCTTTCTTATTCTCGGCCTCGCGGATTATTTGAATGAGTTCCATTACGCTTCCATCTTACCACACTTCCCCTACCTCGTGGCGTTGTAGTATCCCTGAATCTCCGTTGCGCTCAAGGGGCGATTATAGATGCGGACTTCGTCGATCACGGCGCTCAAATACTGCACGGGAGTGGTGATGCGGGCCGCAACCCTGAAATCCGAATTGGCGAACACATACGAGGAGGATGCAGAAGCAAGCGCAATGCCATTTTTATAAAGCGTCATGGTAAACCCATCGTACACTCCCACAATATGCGTCCAAGTACTCGTCGGAGCACCCCCGCCGGATATTTGACTGACGGCCTGACTGGTATCCCCCACGGCGAACGACCAGTTTAAGGTCAACGCATCCAAACTGTATCCTTGGGGGTCTCCTAAAAAATTTGTTTTTCTCGTTCCCATAACAGTGCGGTTTAATGATCCCCCTTCAAATTTCACCCACGCCATGACGGTGAAAATGGCGGGATGAATTCGCGAGGAATTCGGCGCCCACACATAATCGGCCGTACCGTTAAAGTCAAGAGCTTTGCCTACTTTTCCATTCACCCATTGGGGGCTTCCCACAAATGATCCCTGCACGTTTCCGCCGGAAGAATCTCCTGCGGTCGTTCCAGACCCTTCATCAAATTTCCAATACACCGAGAGGCCGGATGCTTGAGTCCAGAGGTTGATATCCGTCCCCAACTCAACCCTTCCCGCGTCCGTACCGCCGTCGGGCAGAGCAGAGGCGGCAAGATGCTTGTTCGACTCAAGAGCTCCCGTGAGCGCATAACTTCCACCGGTTACATAGGCATAATAAAGACCGGAAGCGGCGGTATTTACAGGATCCACGGGGAGCGCAGAGAACGGTGCCCCGCCGGTAAAAGACGGGAAGTTAATCGGCAGCCATCCGCTTCCGCTTATGAGACGTAAGTTCGCATTGGTGACGCAATTATAAGTCCATCCCGAAGGAGGCGCGGGGAGTCCTACGTTTGCGCAGATAGGTGACGTATCGGGAAGCGACACATAGATCGTTGAAGCACTCCCCAAATTCACAACGTCTTCCGTTCCGACAATCCCGATCGCGCGGTTCAAAATTGCGAGATCCGAAAGGCGAACTGCGTCACGGCTTTGTTTCAGGAGCTCGGCGGGGTTCAACGCTATCACCACCGCAACGGAGAGCACGGCGAGCACGCCGATAACGATAAGGAGTTCGATCAAGGTGAAGCCGCCGATTGTTCCCAAGGGAACAAAACCAGCGTGTCTTGCATTGCTTGTCATCTTGCTTTCCTATTCTACCACACGGCGGCAAATCCCGGGTTTCTTATTCAGTGGGTAAGATATGTTTTTTTAATTGTAGAACTTTTCAAAAAGGAGTTCTCCGTTCCTTATATTTCCCTCGGAAAATATCCTTCGGGCGGGCGCGCAAGGAAAGATTCGAGTTCGTTGCGGCCGAGAAGCCCTTCGCGCGCCCCAACCTTCTGCACTACCGACATTGAGTTCACTGGAGCCCACCGGAGCGCTTCTTTTATATCAAGTCCCAGCGCGAGCGCAACGGTAAAAGTCGATGAGAATGCATCCCCCGCACCGGTGCGCTCAAGCGGCGGCTTAGGATCCGGATAGGGCGGCATAAACCATATCGTCTCTTTCTCCATCGCATAGGCGCCTTCTTTCCCGTCTGTAATCACGGTGATTTTTGGCCCAAGCGACTGGATTCCCTTGAGGAGAATTTTGATGTCGCTCTCGCCTTTGAGTCCCAAGATGCGCCGCGCTTCTTATTTGTTGCAGAAAAACACCTCCGAAAGCTTGTAGATTACGGCCAACTTTTCTTTCCCCGCCTTAATCTGAAACGTCCCCGGCTGGAACGCGAGCTTGATCTTGGGATGCGCCGCAAGATACTCCTTGATCTCGCGGTGGAACGGGCCGCTCTCCTCTCCCAAGGAGGAAAGATACATCCATTTCGGATCCCCTATCGCGGGAAGTGCGTAGGGATACTTTTCATGCTTGATAAGAATAGTACGATCGTCCTCGTACCAGAGCACATAGTGATAATTCGTCTTCTCGCCCTTGTGCACCGCAACAAAGCCGGTCGCAACGTTTTCTTTCTTTAAGGCATCAAGACACTCCTTGCCGAAGTAGTCGTCTCCGAGGTTTGAAACGAGCGCGCTCCGGAGCCCCAGACGTGAGGCGGAGACCGCCGCGTTTGAGCTATTCCCGACCGCCGGAATTATATACACATCCTCGTAGGGAATCTTGTCCCCAAACCGCATGCAAATTTCGCAACGCTCGTGCCGCAGATCGCAGTGGACGGAAGCGTCCTTGAGCCGGATAAAGGCGTCGGTCACAATGTCGCCGATGGCAATGAAATCGTAGGATTGTTTCATGTGTGCGGTTTGATCTATTTCTTCCGTCTTAGGACTTTTTTTACTGCTCGTATGATATCCTTGACTCCCATACCGTATTTTTCAATAAGCGCCGCGGGCGGTCCCGATTCGCCGAAAACATTCTGCATGCCGATAAATTCCATCGGCGTTGGCGCGTGATTAGCTAAAACCTCGGCCACCGCCCCTCCCAATCCCCCGCTTATCTGGTGCTCTTCAACCGTGACTACCGCACCGGTCTTTTTGGCGAGTTCCACGATTTTTTTCTCGTCTATCGGCTTTATGGTGTGATTATTTAAGACTATAACGCCAATTTTTTCTCCTTCTAATTCTTTGGCAGCAAGAAGCGCGTTATAAAGAAGCGAGCCGCAGGCGATTATAACAGCTTCGGCTTTGCCTTTCGGAATCCAAAATATTTCTGCTTTCCCTGGAATAAACGGAGTTTTTTCGGTTGTCATGACCGGAGTCTTTTCACGGCCATACCTTAGATACACCGGCCCCCAGATTTTTGCCGCGGCAACCGTTGCTTTCCTCGCCTCAATCGCGTCGCAGGGAATATAAACGCGCATATTCGCCATGACGCGCATTGTCGCGATGTCTTCCACCGCCTGATGCGTTGCGCCGTCCGGTCCCACAGAAATCCCCGAATGGTGGCCTGCAATTTTCACGTTGGAATCGTTGTAGGCGATTGTGGTCCGGATCTGCTCCCAATTCCGGCCGGGAGAAAATGTGGCGTACGAAGCGATGAACGGAATTTTTCCGCTGATACCCAATCCCGAGGCGATTGTCGCCATATTCTGCTCGGCAACACCAACTTGGAAATAGCGATCAGGATATTTTTTTGCAAACGCCTCGGTATGCGTGGATTCAGTGAGATCCGCGCAGAGCGCAACTACGTTTTTATTTTCATCGCCCGCCTGCACCAAGCCCACCCCGTAACCCGCGCGGGTTGGTTTTTGTTCAATATCCGATTCAAAAATTTTTTCTGATAGTTTTGCGTCGAGATTAATCATGGCAATCAACTAATAACTAATTTATACTAATGTACTAATCACGATAATACTAAAATTTTCTTAAGCAAGGCCTTTATTCGTATATTCGTACCAAATTCGTTATTCGCTGATATTTATGAATTTGAAGGTGGAGAGGATCAGCGATGAATTTTTTTCGTGTGTAGTAATATCAGTAGCTCTTGGCGGATCACCACACACACTGTATTCAAGCTGTATCATCTTACTTCTCATGCGAAATGGTATAAAGTAAGCATCCCATACACAGAAACCAGAACCTCCGATATACCTGTAAACTTCAAACGATGTCTGAATTGCAACAGGTTCATTCTCGGAATCATTTGTTTTGGGTGACGGAGTCCAGTTCTTTTTTTGAGAGTCGAAAATGTACGTTCCGCCAAAATTATCTGAATACTCGAAAAGATAAATATTCTTCTCCTCTATGTCTATAGCGAATGTTTCGGAATAGCCATAATTGCCGGAATATAAATTCGTGTTTAGTGGATATTTGAACTCAAGTCCATACTTCTCGTTGCGGTAGGTCCTCCAGCTCGAGACATCTAAAACCTGGGCTTCAGTAGCCACGGATCTTTGCATCTCCGACCTCTCGCTTATTTTCTCCTGCTGGACCGTTTTTGAAAGATTCTCCACGATGTTCTGGAGCGAAACGATCTTCACGACCGCGACGATGTTCAAGCCCAAGGTAAGCGCGAACGCGGCGGTAAGATAAATTGTTGATTTTGAAACCTTATTCATGATCTCCAAGTCCTATGTTCGAAGCTCTTTGTTCTATTTGTGTCCCCTCCTTATTTTTTCCCCCCATTCGCGAAGTTCACGGAGCGCAATTTTTGCTTCCTCCGGCTTCGGGGGCTTGCCGTGCCAGCGGTAATCATCCTCCATAAAACTCACTCCTCTTCCCGGAATCGTGTACGCAATAATCATCGTAGGCCGCTCGTGAATCGCACGCGCTTCCGCAACCGCATCCGTGAAATCTTGGATGTTGTGCCCGTCAACTTCCATCACGTGCCAATTGAACGATTCGTACTTCGCGCGGAGCGGTTCCAGGGGCATTATGTTCTCCGTAGATCCGTCTATCTGGATATTGTTCCTGTCCAAAATCGCGGTTAAGTTGCTGATTCTATTTTTCCCCGCAAACATCACCGCCTCCCATGTATTCCCCTCTTGGTGCTCGCCGTCGGACATAAGGCAATAGATACGGTATTTCTTGCTGTCCAGCTTTGCTGCAAGGGCCATCCCAATTGCTTGAGAAAGTCCGGAACCTAAAGGACCGGAGGTTGTCTCAACTCCAGGAAGCGCCGCGCGATGCGGATGCCCCTGGAGGCGCGAGTTTATTTTCCTTAGGGTTTTCAGTTCCTCAAGCGGGAAATACCCCGCGCGCGCGAGCGTCGCATAGAGAATCGGGCAGATGTGGCCGTTTGAGAGCACCACTTTGTCTCGCTCAGGCCAGTGTGGTTTTTTGGGATCGTGGTTCAGGATATGGAAGTAGAGCGTTGCGAAGATATCAGCCATTCCCAAGGGTCCCGCAGAGTGTCCCGAACCGGCCTCTACGAGCATCTTAATCACATCTTGGCGCAACGTATTCGCCATCTCCTCAAGAAATTTTATTTTGTTTTCGTGAAGACCTTCCATAAGAATAGGAATTAGAATTTAGGAGTTAGTATTTAGGCAATAGATTTTATAATGATTTGAGCGTTTCATAGGCCGCTTTCGGATCACGACTCTCAAAAATATGGGAGGCGGATGTGACGATGTCTGCGCCTGCATCCTTCACAAGCTTTGCAATTTCTTCATTCACGCCGCCGTCAACCTCAATTTTAGCATGCGGCAGTTTGATTCTTAAAAATTTCACCTTCTCGAGCATAAGGGGAAGGAATTTCTGCCCGGCAAGGCCGGGATGGACCGCAAGGATCTGGAACTCAAGAAATTTTCCGCCTGCGGCGAGCAATTCTTCGACTGGCGTCTCGGGATTTATCGCAAGCATCGCCTCCGCGCCGTATTCTGCGCATTTCGCATACACCCACTCGATTCTTTTCGGATCAACCTCAATCGAACCTTCTCTTTTTGTGAGCGCCTCGAGATGCACGATCACGCGCTCCGCGCCGGCTTCGAGCCAATCCGGGATCGCCCGCTCCGGCTCCTCCACCATAAGATGAATTTCAAACTGAATGTCAGGATGTTTTTTCTTGAGGAGCTTGAACCCTTCCGGATTTCCCCACGTCTTGTTGAATGTAAAGCGGGCGTCGGCCACGTCAATATGAAGCCAGCCGTCCTTCGGAAGAAATTTCTTGGCCGCGGCAACTTTTTCGACTACGCACTCTGGCTCCACGCAATTAATCGCGGGAATGACTTGCATAGGATTTAGGATTGAACCGATAGACCTTTAACTCGAATACGCGCGATTTTCGATGTCAGAGATTTTTTCAAGGCGGCGGCGATGGCGCTCCTCACCGGAGAAAGGAGTTTCAAGAAATACTTTTGTTATTTTTGCGGCATCTTCGTTGCTCACGAAATCGGCTGCAAACGTGAGCACGTTTACATCGTCATCGTGCCGCGCGTCGTAGACCTGATCGCCGGAGAGAGCAAGCACCGAGCGGACGCGGGAGAATTTGTTTGCCGCAATATCCATCCCCGTGCCAGAACCACACATAAGAATGCCTTTGCTTCCTTCGGGATCCGCGCTCACTTTTTTTACCACCGCCGCGGCGAAATCTGGATAGTCGTCTTTCTCGTCGTACACCTTGTTTCCCATATCAACAACTTCAAACGCCTGCTCTTTCACAAGTTCCTTGAGATATTCTTTGAGATTGAATCCCCGATGGTCCGCGCCGAAGTAGATAATCACCCCTACATTATAACAAACCCCGCCCAACGGGGCGGGGTTTTCTCGTTTATAAGTCGGCGCTATCGCAAACTTTGAAGCTGATTGAGTATTGTCTGGAGCTGACGCGTAATCTCGTCAATTTGCGCTTGGTACGATTGGAGAAGCGAGCCGGAGATAGGTTTTGTCGTGCCGCCGGGAGTTGGACTTGTTCCGCCGCCGCTTGTCGTAAGAGTAAAGGAATTATCGCTTGTATCCCGTGTGAGCACCTGATTGGTAGTGAAGGAATAGAGCACGGCCACTATGCGATACTGGCTATCCGCCAGCGCGGTCACCACACCAGCAGTCGAAACATAATCACCCGCTTTCCATGTATATGAGCCGGCGGTCGGCAGTCCTCCTGCACCAAGAAGCACGCCGGTTGCGCCCGGCACGAACGGCGGATCGCCGGGCTTCTCAAGCGCGAGATATACCACGTTATTTCCTGTAGGTAGTGTACCACCGGCCTTCCAGCTTATCGTGGTATTGCTCCCGATTTGTAGTTGCTCCCCGCCATTTGGCGCAAGGACGGTGATGGCGGGGGCTGTTGAAATTGCTGTAACAATGCTGAATGCCGCGTCACTCAAGTCTAAATTACACTTCTCCTGGGTACTTGATAAACAATAATTCCCATTGGCAGTTTCAGATACGACGATGATCTTATATGATCCCGCAATAACAGGCCAACGCACGGTGGTGGTTAAATCGGTTACATATTTACCATCCCACGTTACAAAACTATTTGGCGTTGCAGTTAGATTGATCCATCCGAGCAAACCAGAACCGACGTCAGGGTCTGTCTGTGGGTCATAGGTTGGCCTTACAAGACCAATCTGAACTTTATTTTTTCCTCCAGACCAACTGATTTTGTTTACGCCACCCTGGAGAAAAGTTTCGCCGCCATTTGGAGAAAGCACGGTGATAGTGGGCACGGTGGTACCGGAGGTAATCGTAAACGGCGCGTCACTTGAATCACACATAGCCTTACCGGTCGGATTCGGAGTTTGTTCGTCGCAAATAGAGATACGATACTGGCCAGACGGTACGTTCGAAGCCTCTGGAGGCAATATACGTTCATTGTTTCCAATCAAACCACTCGCCGGTCCTGAGTAATACATGAGACCATTTGACCCGAATAGGCGAATAACAAGGGACGATGCCGAATAAATTTGATTCCAACGTACCGTGATAGAAGTCCCGGTCTGATATATCTCTCCGCCGTTCGGCGAGAGAACGGTAATCACGGGGGCGGTGGTAACGCCACACTGAAACTCTGCGTATTCGTTATTGCCGTCAATCGTCGTATACGCATATCCGCCGCAACTCGATTTCCACGTGAGCTTCGTACCTTGAGGCCCGCTTACGTCAGTCACGCACGTGCCAATGCCGCTACAGCCAAAGGTGAGGGGGCTGCCACTCTCAACTGCCGTGTAGCACCGTTGTTCGGCCGTTGTGTTATTAAATACACACTTCACCTGCTCTTTTACAATAGTGGCGCCGTCGGAGGTTGTGAGCGCAAAAGTTCCAATGTTGCTTGTGCCGTTCACGTTGGTCACCGAAACCGGATAGAGTCCGACTGCCGCCGAAGGCACTTGAAATGATAATTTTGTCAGGTCCTTATCTATCGCGGGAACATCTTTTATCACAATACTCCCGAATGTAACGTCGTTCTTTATCGGCTTGAAGTTCCCACCGGTGATCGTAACCGAAGTACCGGGAGGAGCAACCGATGGCGACATGCTCGTGATAAAAGGAAACCCTTTGGTTTCAAGTGAAGTCGTATCCTCCTTGACGCCGGTAAATGTTTTAGCCGCCTCAAGCGTCGGAGCTAATACTAAACCGCACTCCGGTATCGCTCTCTGATTTACGGCAATTCTCTCGTTGAGCTTTGCCTTGGTTGCGTCATCAAGGACTCCGCTCACGGGGAAATTGTATTTTTGCTGGAATCGTTTGAACGCTACTTCCGTGAGCGGTCCATAGTAGCCAGTTACATATCCTTCGGGATACACTTTTTCGTCGAGCGAGAGGTATCTCTGGAGCACGCTCACGCTGTCGCCCTTGAGTCCGATCGCAACCGCCTGTGGAAGATTACAAGCCTGTGGAGTCTTTTGTAGCACCGAAGCGAATATCGGCGACGGCTCCGTCGGCACTATACCAATATTGGGATTAGTGGGCACTAAAAACGGCTGCCCTTGCGCGTTTGTCTGTGCCGGCAGAGCGGCGTTCACCTGCGCTTGAAGCGCGTTTACCTGCTGAAGCAACGCTTGTATCTGCGCCTGCAACTCTTCGACTGTTTGCGCTTTTGTTCGAGCAAAACCCGCAAACAAAAGCAAACCGACCGCTAACGATAGAACGATGGTTTTTTTCATTTTTTTGAATCCTCGGGCGAAAATACCCAGAATCCGGTTTATTCGTGACCTTTTGAGGTATTGTATCTCATTACTGGTCTGAAGTATAGCGGAATAACCTATAACGGTTAGTCGGCCAAATACGGTTGGTACTCTATCGAAAAATTCACGTAAACCTTGTCTATCTTAATGATTTTCCTGTCGCGAACGATGGTTTTGAGTATCAATCCCGTTTTGGTTTCTTCGGAAAAATTCTGGTCAAAGACAAAATTGCCCAAGCTGTAAGCGATCCAGCCGTCCTTATATTTTTCTACCTCTTGGATTACGTGCGGGTGGTGGCCGACCACGAGGTCTGCGCCAGCGTCTATGAGCGCGTGAGCAGTATTCCGCTGCGTCCCATTCACTGCGGTTTTGTACTCTTCTCCCCAATGGAAGGAGATAACAACAATGTCCGCCGTACCAGAATTTTTTATTTCTCTTATATCTTTACGTATGCGCTCGAAATAAAACGAACTTATGCCGGAAGAAAATCCTCCTGCTTCCAAACTTTCCAGATACAAATCAGTAAAAGCGAAAAACGCGATTTTACTCTCGCCGACATTTTTCACAACCGGCGCGTTCGCTTCCTTAAAATTTCTGCCGGCACCGACGGGCGATATATCGTTCGCCCTAAGAATATCGATCGTGTCCTCCAAGGCGTCCCGACCCCAATCCCAAGCGTGGTTGTTCGCAAGCGAAAGAATATCGAAACCCGCAAACACAAGCCCTTCCGCAACCTTTGGATCCGCACGGAACGAGTACTCGCTCCCCTGATTTTTCCCCCGAGCAGAGATTGGCCCCTCTAAATTCCCAAAGACAAGATCCGCGGACCGAAGATAATCGGCAATTTTTGAAAATGGGTACCGCGGATCACTCTTTTCTTCAATGTACTTTGCGACGTTCCGCGAAAGCATAACGTCTCCCGCAAAAATGAGAGTTGCGCTCCTTTTCTCTTTGAGTCGTTCTTGAAGTTCACCATCGCTCAATTGGATTTTGAGGAGTTCTGCCTGCACCTTGGCGCGAAACGCTCGCCGCCACGCAAGATTAAGTTCTCGCCCCACGAGCGCAAAACTCTCTCCCCAGAGGATGAGGAGAAGAATCGCAATAACGAAATAAATTTTCTGCCTCAAGCTAGATGAGTGCCGCGACGCGCAGGATATGTTTCACGAGTGTGGAAACGTACCCAGCGTCGCGATTCGCTATACAGCAAATCGCTTCTTCAGAACCCACGGTTCTGAATAATCTTCTACACGGGAGGAACCTCATACTTTCCTCCCGACCCCTCCTTCGGCGGGATATGTATCGACTTTCACTCATATAATTTGCGCTACTCTTTGAACGTGCTTAATTAAAGTCGATACATATCCCGCTTCGTTGTCATACCACGAAAACACTTTTACCAAATCGCCGTCCACGACTTTCGTAAAGTTCGTGTCCACTATCGCGCCGTAGGGCTCGCCCACGATGTCCGAGGACACAAGCTGGTCGTCCGTCACTTTCAAGATTCCCTTCCAGTGAGGACTCGCTGCCGCCTTCCGCAAAATGTCGTTCACCTCTTCCACGGTTACTTTGCGTTTGGCGAGGAAAGTGATATCGGCAATGGAGCCGCTCACGATCGGCACCCTGATAGCGATACCGTCAAACTTTCCTTCCAAATCGGGAATGGCGCGCGTAACCGCGATTGCCGCGCCGGTCGAGGACGGCACAATATTCTGCGCCGCGGCGCGCCCGCGGCGAAAGTCGGGTCCCCGCGT
>CAYHEU010000001.1:35217-47712 GCA_964355785.1 uncultured Candidatus Saccharibacteria bacterium
ACTATTCCCGGATTCTCGGACATTATCTGGATTACCGGCGAGGCCGCGTTCGTGGTGCACGAGCCATTAGAACTTAGAACAATAGAACTTAGCTTTTCATCGTTTACCCCCATTAAGACCGTGGCGCCCTCCACGCCGTCGGGGTCTTTTGCGGGAGCGGTAATCACCACGCGCTTTGCGCCGGCTTTAAGATGTATTTTGGCTTTCTCGTATGATTCAAAGAGGCCGGTGGATTCAACCACGATGTCAATTTTTAAATCTTTCCACGGAAGCTGGGCAGGGTCCTTCACTTGAAGTACTCTGATCTCTTTGCCGTTCACCGCGAGTATCCCCTTCTTCGCGTCCGCTTTCACCTCGCCTTGGTAGCGGCCATAGACCGTGTCGTATTTCAAAAGATAGGCGAGATTTTCCAAATCGCCCAAGTCGTTGATTGCAACAATTTCCAAATCCTTTTCTTTGATGGCGGCACGCAAGAAAAGCCGCCCAATCCGTCCGAAACCGTTTATCGCGATTCTTGTCATAAATAAATTATATCACTTTGTAAATTTGAAGGTGGAGAGGATTTGTTTATATAAAGTCAGTTGCTCCAGGTTTGGCGCAGGGCCACTCGCAATGAATATCTCACCATTGTCACCCGCCGTAGCTTCTATCCAATAAACATCCTCTCCTTCGTCATATAAAGTCAATCTATCCAATGTTGTTTTGCCCAAATCAAAGGTATTTTCTTCAATAACTTTTCTAGACTCGCTTTCCAACCCAATTGGTCGGGGATTTATAAAAATATCCATACCGCCTTCCCTAAAAGAAAGGCGAACGTTAGGAGTGTCGGGGAATATCGCCGTCTTTTCGTCGTTCAATTTTATCTGCAAATCAGCCGGATACTTCACCTCAAACCCATACTTCTCATTTTTATACGTTTTCCATGTTGAGGTATCAACGCTCGAAGTCGGAGAAATGAATTTGAAGGTGGAGAGAACTCTCTCAAATACAGGAGAATCAGTATTCTGTGAAAAAGTCCCTATCTTGATAGACACAACTGTATTCCCGTGCTGAATAGCATAGAAAGTTGTGTTCGGTTGAATTCCCATGAAAACACAGGCTTGCCATGCGTCATTTTTACACTCTATTGTCTCTATCACCGCAGGCGACCCGTTAATCTTATCCTCGCGGTAGGACTCAATGATGTCTGAGGTTTTTATATTCACGCTCCCCGTACCCCTTAGCTCACTCATAACACTCACGCTGTTTAGCAGAAGTTGCTTCTTCTCTTCATCCAAATTAAGCCGCCGTTCGCTGAGAAACCATCCCAATAAATCACTTACTCCCTCCTCAACCCATACCTGACCACCACACTTATATCCGGACCCTCCACCAAATGAAAACTTATCCGAAGAGCATTGGATGCCAAAGCTATTAGTGGAACTGCCCTGTTGCTCATTGGTAAAATTCAAACTCCACTCTTCTGGATATTTGAACTCAAACCCATATTTCTCGTCTGTATACGTCTTCCAATCAGCTATATCCGTAGCCCCCGCCACGGTTGAGGTTGGTTGCGGTTCTAACACAACCGGCGCGGGAGCATTTTGCTTTGGCAACCACCAGTAAAAATAAGCAGCCACTCCCCCGCCGAGAGCGAGGAGAACAACTACCGTAATCCACGCCTTTTTCATTTATTGAAATTATATGCCTTAATTGTTTTCCGCAAAAGTAATGGTATCGCCGATTTTGAGTCCGTATTTCCGAATGAGCCCCGCGTTGATTTCCAAAACTTTATCCACGGGTTCCGGCGGGTAGTAAATCACGAGCTCCTCAAGTCCGCGCGCCGGCTGTGCTTCTTCTTCCCATCCTACAATTCTCTCGCCGCGGATCCAGAGAATATCAATCGGAAATTTCATGTCCTTCATCCAAAACCCATGGTTCCCCGGCGCTCCGAAGAGAAATATCATTCCTTCGTTTCCCGAAAGATAAAGGCGCCCCGAAAGCCCCTGCGCGCGCTTCACGGTATTGCCTGCGACCTCAACGCCGAATTGATAGGTCGTGTCCGAAGAGTGAATGCGGAGCGCGACCTTCGGAGACGTGGCGCCGAATCCAAAACGAGTATACATCCACGCCGTCATCCCAAGGAGCGCGATGATGAAGACCAAAATTAAAATTCTTCCTATGCCGAATTGCATCTATATCTTTCTTTTATTATATCCGAAAGTGAGGGCATAGACGACTATGCCGAACGCAACCGAGACGTTCAGCGATTCCTTGCCTCGGCCGACGCGACGAGGATGACAAGCGTCTCGAACTAGAGCGCTACGCATCGGGATTTCCAGTGTTTCATCGGCAAATTCCAAAATGGACGGTGGAAGGCCTCTCACTTCATTGCCGAGGACTAAACAGTACTTTCCGCCCGAGGCGGATCCGCCTTTGGCGGAAGGACTTAGGACGTAGGACTTAGGAATTTTGTAATATGGAATGGATTTTCTCGACTGCTCAACCGCAAAGATTTTATACCCCTCATGCTTCAGATTTTCGAGCAGGCGGCGTACTGCTCGTGGTCGGCGTGCCGAACCATCCCACGCCACGATTCTCTCCGCTCCCAACGAAACCTTCGCAATCTGGGGGCGAACCCTCCCAAACGCATCGAGCGGCGCGGGAGTGATGCCTACAAGGTAAATCTTCGCAACACCCGCACCGTCCGCGGTACGGAAGATCGATCCCACGTTGTGCAAGCTCCGCACATTGTGCACCACCACAACAATTTCCGGCTTCATAGGTTATTGAGATGAATTCTGCGGCGTGGGTGTCCCCTCTATGTAAGGAATTCCGCCTGCGGACGATTTTCCGAAACTCTGACCTTGAGGGATCTCCATCCAGGAAAGCTCGTCCACCTTCACCCCTCCCGCGTCATAGAGCATGACTGTGTTACTGGTATAAGCAAGAGTATAGGAAGAGGGCCATAAAACATCGGCGGAAATTGCTCCTGTGTAGCCCCCATCATTCGCGAGCAAAAGCCGCTTGCCGGCCGGAATTATTTTGCCCTCGAGACGACTTGAAACGACAAGCGAGGACTCGCTCCCCGTTGAACTTCTTTTCTTCACATACCAGCCGGTCAAGTCCACCGCGGCGGAGGTGGGATTCGAGAGTTCCACAAATTCGTATGACGAGTTTCCTTCGACTCCCGCCATGACTTCGCTTATGAAAACATTTCCGCCCGAGGACGGCGGAGGCGGTGACTGCGGCGGCGCGGAGGAGAGCAGTTTAAAATACGCGGTCACCGAAAGATCGGCGGCAAGGGTGAGCGTGCACGCGCCGCTTCCTCCGCACGCGCCCGTCCATTTTTCAAATATTGCGCCGCTCTCCGGCGAAGCACTCAACGTTACTTCCTTACCCTTCGCATACACCTCTTTGCAATCGCTTCCGCAATCAATGCCGGAAAGATCGCTTCTCACCGTCCCCGATCCGTCGCCACTTTTTGAGACAAGAAGTTCGTAGCTCGCTCCACTCGAAACAATATTCGGAGCGGGGAGAGGAAGCGAAGTTGTCGGAACGGAATTCTCCGCCTTTGGAGTTCCGCCGGGAAGGGCGCTCGTGTGCCACTCAAAATCGCTCGCGTTTCTCTCGAGTGTCTTCTTTGTTGCGTTCTCGCCCCCAGGCCACGCATTTTTCTCGCCGCCGGCATTTGCGAACACTTCGTCAACGAGCGTACACGCCGCATCGAAAAGTTTTAATCCCTCGGGGCCGGCGTTCGAGAGCGCACCGGTATACACATAATCGGCGGGAACGTTCGGCAGGGATGTGTCGTCGGTCCGCTCCAAAAGATAAAAACCGTTTCCAGAAATTTTTTTATTCGCAACGCCACGCTTATCGCTCCTCCCCAAAACAATTTTTATCTCTTCGTTCGCATCAATGACCTGCCACCCGCTCACATCAATTTCATTCTGTGAATTATTTTTGAGCTCGATCCACTCGTCCGCAGCACTCGCAGAACTTCCCATCCATGCAACTTCGTTCGCGATTACCCTCCGCGTCGGAATATTTTTCCCAGAATTGAAACCGCAGAACGCAACCGGCGCATCCGGCACACCTGAAATATTTTCCTTCTCCTTGCGACCTCCTTCCGCTTCCGCCGCAACTCCCAGGGAACTTGTGGCAGAAGAGGAGGAATCCTTTTTAAACTCTTTTGATTTTTCTTTCTCTTCCTCTCTGCTTCGACTCGTCCCCGTCCCCGTTTTTGTACGAATCTCATCCTGATCGAGGGGTATTTCTGCCGCAAGTTCACCTTCTCCAGTCCGAAAAGTGTCTCCGAAACTTTTTGTCGCAAGGCTCCCGGTCTCACGGGCTATGTTCATATCCATCCGGGTTCCCAAAAATATGCCAACTACAAGAACAACTGCTCCAAAAAGGGCGATCTTGAACGAAACGAACCCATCCCTGTTAATAGAAGCTTGCTTTCTCACGTTCGCAAAGAAAAACGACGCTCAACTTATAGAAAACTTAAATCAAACCCCAAGAATTGACAAGTTCGGCTCGAGATTTTGGAATACTGGGTTCTCGAAGGAAGAGAATCTTCACGTGAGCGCAAAGATTTTTTGGAAAACCGAGCTTTTCGCTTAAAAATTTTTCTGAGCGACGAGGGATTCCGACTTAGAATATTTTTTCGTGATATTGGCAAGCACTTATCCACTATTCTCCTCTTTCACGCCCGAGCGCAGGTGCTACACTTTATGAGCAAAGGTTAAACAGTAAAAATAATTTTACGAACGCATGAGCGCAAGAAAAAATTCCGTGATACAGGATAAAAAATCGGTGTACGAGAAGGTCAACCGATCATTTTCGGAAAATGCCCTGAAGATGATGAAAAAGAGGTATCTTCTGAAACGCGGGGACGGCTCACAAGAGACACCGGCAGAAATGTTCGCGCGAATCGCTCATGCGGTGGCCAAGGTTGAGAAAAACTACGGTCGAGACAAGGCATTCATAGAGAAAGTCGAGCGCGATTTCTTTAAAATAATGTCTGAGAAGGAATACACGCCCGCAGGGCGGACTGTTACAAACGCGGGGGCTCCTACTCCGATCGTTGCAAACTGCATCGTACTCCCCATCCTCGATTCGATGGAGAGCATTTTCAAAACTTTGAAAGACGCGGCGCTTCTCCAGCAGGCGGGATCGGGGCTCGGATTTGATTTCTCCCATCTCCGCCCCGCGATGACTCCGACAAGGACATCAATGGGGGTTTCCTCCGGCCCTGTGTCATTCCTTAGGGTCTACAATGAAGCGTTCGGCGTGATCAAACAGCAGGGCCGCCACGGCGCGAACATGGCGATGATGCAAATTGATCATCCCGACGTCTTAGACTTCATTCGCGCAAAAGAGATCGAGGGCGAAATCAGAAATTTCAACATCTCCATTAAACTTACGGACGAATTTATGGGCGCGGTTCTTGAGCGCCCGAACGAACAGTGGTACTGCAAATGGAACGGGGTAGAAACAAAACCGCACCGCGTCACGAGAACCCCGAGCGGATCGGTGGTGGGTTTCGAAGAAATCAATATCACTGCGCGGGAAATTTTTGACGAGATCGTGCACTACGCGTGGCTGAACGGCGAGCCCGGCGTCGTCTTCATTGATGAGGTGAACCGCACGAATCCGCTCCCCGGTCTCGGCGCGATCGACTGCTCAAATCCGTGCGGCGAGCAATTCCTCCATCATTACGACAATTGCAATCTCGGTTCGATAAACCTCGCGGCATTCGTGAAAGACGGGAAAATGGATTGGAAGCGGTTGGAGTTCACGACAAGAACTGCCGTCCGGATGATGGATAATGTGGTTGATCTTTTCGACTTCCCTGTAGCGCAGGTCACCGAACTCGCGAAGAAAAACCGCCGCATCGGATTAGGGATCATGGGCTTTGCCGACATGCTCTACGAGCTCGGCCTTGCGTACAATTCAAAGGAGGGGCAAAAGATGGGCGAACGCGTGATGAAAATCGTGACCGACGTCGCACATGAAATGTCCCGCGAACTTGCGAAGGAGAAGGGCGCTTTTCCCAATCTTCCCTTGAGCATCTTTGCCGAGAAAAAAGTGGAGATGAGGAACGCGGCCCTCACGACCGTGGCACCCACCGGATCGATCTCCATGATGTTCGATTGCTCCTCGGGCGTCGAACCGAACTTCGCGCTCTCCTACGTGAAACAAGACAAAGACGGCCACAAGTACCACTACTTCAATCGCCACTTTGAAGAGGCGCTCAAAAAATACGCGTTAAGCGACGAGAAGACGAACGAAGTGAAGGAGGAAATCATAAGAAGCGGGAGTATTCAAAAACTCACCGATCTTCCGGAAGAACTCCGCGAAACGTTCGTAGTCGCGATGGACATTTCCGCAGAAGACCATATGAAAATGCAGGCGGCGTTCCAAAGCAACGTTGACAACTCAATCTCGAAAACGATCAATTTCCCCAACAGCGCCACCGAAGATGAGGTTGCCGAAGGGTACATCATGGCGTGGCGCCTGAAGTGCAAGAGCGCGACCGTTTACCGCGACGGAAGCCGCGATGTCCAGATCCTGAATATCGGGACTGGTGAAAACATCAAAGCGCCGACTGAAATCGGGAGAGGAACGGCGGTCGCCGCAAAGAAGATCGAGGAAGTGCCTCTTAACCTTCCGGCCAACAAGGAAAGAATTCAGCCGAGAATGCGCCCGGAAGTGATGAACGGGAAAACATATAAGGTGAAAACGGGCTATGGAAATCTCTATGTAACCGTGAACAACGACGAGAACGGCTCGCCCTTTGAGATATTCGCAACGATCGGAAAAACCGGCGGCTATTTCCAGGAGCAAACCGAGGGTATCTGCCGGCTGATCTCGCTCGCCTTGCGAAGCGGCATGCGTGTTGAAGACATTATCGAGAATATGAAGGGCATCAGAGGCCCGATGCCCATGATGACGAACAAAGGCACCATTCTCTCGCTCCCTGATGCAATCGGGCAAGTGCTCGAAGAGCACGTGAAGATGAACGGACACGTAACTACCCCCTTTCTCGAGGCAAACTCCTTTGAAGAAGTGGCGATCACGGGAAGCGAGAAAGAAGTGGCGGCAATTTACGCCAAAAAATCCATTGCTGATTTCGGATTCATGCCGGGGTGCCCCGAGTGCGGCTCGGCCCTCAAAATGGCGGAGGGCTGCATGAGCTGCACGAGCTGCGGCTTCTCGCGGTGCATGTGATGTGTGAATGTAAGGAAAAGAGAGTCCCTTAAGAAAAACGCCCTCCGGGCGTTTTTCTTTTGCGTACGGACGTTGTACTATCAGAAAATGGGTTTTGAGAAAGGAGAAAAAACGAAGACACCGGAAGAATTGCAGATCGAAATCGAACAACTGAAACTCGAGAATGAGTTTCTGACGCGGGAAAACCGGCGACTCGAAGAGCTTGCGACGAAAGACACGCTCACGGGGCTCTACAACCGCCGGGGATTTGAGGAGGCGATGGAGAAAATCGCGCCGGAAGTCGCGACCGACGAAGAACGGCGACGCGAAGATCACCCTTCAATTTCTATCCTTGCGCTCGACCTTGACAACTTCAAAGAGATCAACGACCTCTACGGACACGACGCGGGCGACGAGGTCTTGAAGCGCCTCGCGGAGTTTCTTACGACAGAAACGCGGAGCCGAGACATCGTCGCGCGCCTTGGCGGAGAGGAGTTTGTGGTGGCATTCAACGGCGCCGAGGAGCAGGATGTAGTCAATAAATTCTATAACAAGGAAGATAAGCGGCCAGAAATCAATTTTGAAACGGAGATTAAGGGCGAAAGGGTAAAAGTGACCTTGAGCGGCGGCGTAACGAATCTCAAACTCGGAGAAGATATAAAAAGCACCTTAAAGCGCGCCGACAAAGCCCTCTATGTTTCAAAAGAAGCAGGAAAAGACCGCATTACGAAATACAGCGAACTTGAAGAAAAGGAGGTGTCGTAACCGGACCTGCTTACCAATCGTTAAAATCTCTCTATCCGCGCGCTTCTCTGGAAAAAGATCCGGCGGTGTGCTATAAGGAACACAGCTTTTTGTTTTCGTTCTCCACACTCTCTTTGCACGACCACATCCCACCCATAAAGGAGGGTTAGGAATGCGCGCACCGTGGCTTGATCCCGAGGAACAAGAGGAAGTCATAAGAGGGCTCCTCCACTACGAGCTCATCAGGTTCTCGAACAAGCGCGACTTACCGCTCAAAAGCGGCGGTAAAACGGACGTCTACATCAACCTCCGGGACGCACGGAATCATCCGGAGGCGATCGGCTTTGTGAGCCGCTTCTTCGCGAACCCGCTCCGGCGGCTCCCGATCCAACGCTTCGTGGAAGTCCCCGACTCCGTGAGTTGCTTCGCCGGCACGATCTCCCAGATGACCAACCTCCCCTATCTCACGATCCGGGAGCAGGCCAAGGAAAGCCGTGTGGCGAAAGCCAAGGTCATCGGCTCCGCGCGATTCGGCGACCGCGTCGCGATCCTCGATGATGTCGTGACCGACGGCGCCTCGAAGATCGAGCCCTTTCGGGAAGCGACCCGAATGGGGCTCAAGGTTTCGAAGCTCGTCGTCCTCGTGGACCGCCAGCAGGGCTGGAAAAAGAAGTTCGCCGAACTCGGGATGAATCTCGAGGTCTGGCCCGGAATGACGCTCCACGACGTGCGCCGCTACCTCGTCCACTCCGGACTCATGGAGCGGTGCGACCCCGCGCTCGAAGCGAAGAACCCGATCATCGTCGCCCTGGACGGCAAGAGCTGGGAGGAGATCCTCCCTATCGTCGATGCGCTCCGCACGAGCGGGTGCATCTTCAAGGGAAACGACGATCTCTTCGACGAAGGGATGAAGAACTTCGGTCCCGACCTCTCCGTCTACGGCCGTACGATGTTCGACATCAAGGGGCACGACATTCCGAACACGCTCCGGAACATCGCGAATCGCCTCCGGAAGTATGCTCCGTGGGGCGTTACCGTGCATGCCTCGGGCGGCGAGGAGATGATCCAGAAGGTCGTTGAGGCCCTGAAGGGTACGCCCACCAAGGTGCTCGCGGTCACCGTGCTCACCTCGCTCAACCAAAAAACGTGCGAGGAAATCTACGTACGCATACCGGCTGAGGAAGTCCGGGTACTCGCGGCAATCGCACATCGCGCAGGCGCGCACGGCATCGTCTGTTCCCCCGAAGAAGTGGGTGAGCTTCGGCAAAAGTATCCCGATATGACGCTCGTCACCGCCGGCGTCCGCTCCGAAGGAGTGGACAAGGGCGACCAGCAGCGTACGGGTACTCCAAAGGGTGCGATCGAGAACGGCGCCTCAAACCTCGTGATGGGCCGGCAGATCTTGGGCGCCCCCGATCCGGTCGCGGAGGTGATGCGGGTTTTAAAGGACGAGCTTGGAGTAATCTAGCTCTCAAGACAGAAACGCAAAAAAACAAAGCTGTCCACGCGCGTGGACAGCTTTTTCATTTCTATAAATCCTTATCTTTCGGGAACGGGACGCCGTGAATGCGTTTGTAGTGCACGATGGCTTCGAGCAGAAAAAAACACAAGTCGGCAAGTGGTATAATACAGATGTGATAACACACTCCCGCCGCCTCGAACGCTACTTCGCGCCGTTCAGAAAAAACGTCGTGGGATACGACGCGTCTTTTCGAACTCCCTACGGCAGAAAACCGCTCGTCTATGCCGACTGGACGGCAAGCGGCCGGCTCTATGCGCCCATCGAGCGGAAACTTACCGAAGAATTCGGGCCGCTCGTCGGAAACACGCACACGGAGGCAACCATAACCGGAACGACGATGACGGCCGCGTATCATGCGGCGAAGGAAATTATAAAGCGCCACGTAAACGCCGGGCGAGAGGACGTCGTTATCCCCGTGGGGTCCGGGATGACCGGCGCGATATTGAAACTCCAGCGTATCCTCGGGCTCAAAGTTCCCGAGGAGTGGCGGAAAAAGATCAAAATCCCCGAACGATTGAGGCCCGTCGTCTTCGTAACCCATATGGAGCATCACTCAAACCACACCACATGGCTCGAGACGATCGCGGACGTCGAAGTTATCCGCCACGACGAGAAAGGCCTTGTGGATCTCGATCACCTCGAAACACTTTTCCACAAATACCGCGCACGGAAGACGAAAATCGCGGCGGTCACCGCATGTTCGAACGTAACGGGGATTCTCACTCCTTGTCATGCGTTCGCGCGGATCGCGCACAAACACGGCGGCCTTTGCTTTGTGGACTTCGCGGCCGCGGCGCCCTATGTTCCCGTGAACATGCATCCGAAGAACAAGCTTGAGAAACTGGACGCGATTTATTTCTCTCCCCACAAGTTCCTTGGCGGCCCCGGCTCATCCGGCATCCTTGTCTTTGACTCCCGTCTCTATCATCTTTCCTCTCCCGATCAGCCGGGCGGTGGGACAATCACATGGACAAACCCATGGGGAGAGCACCACTATTTTAAAGATATTGAGCTTCGCGAAGACGGAGGGACTCCTGCATTCCTCCAGACGATAAAAGCGGGACTCGCAATCCGCCTCAAGGAAGTGATGGGCGCGCGGAATATGATTGCCCGTGAAAAGGAGCTCTTGCCGCATATTTTCAAAAAACTTTGTGCCGTGCGCGGGCTCACCGTCCTTGCAGGGAACATAAAAGACCGACTGGGAATCATCTCTTTCATAATCGACGGACTCCACTACAATCTCGGCGTGAAGCTCCTAAACGACCTCTTCGGGATACAAACGCGCGGAGGATGCGCTTGCGCCGGCACCTATGGCCATTACCTCTTCCACATCTCCCGCCGCAAGTCGAAGGAGATTACGAAGAGGATCGACAAGGGCGATCTCTCCGAAAAACCCGGCTTCATGCGCCTCTCAATCCATCCCGTAATGACAAACCGAGAAGTCGAGTATGTCTGTCGCGCGGTAGAAGAACTCGCCGCGCGCCACCGCGCGTGGAGCAAGGACTATGTCTACAACCCCCACACGAACGAGTTTCGGCATAGGAAAGAAAGCAAACACGCACAGGATATGAGAAAATTTTTTGAATTCTGAGAAAGAAAAATGGCACGACCGGATCGGTGTGCCGGATCTTGCGGGACTGCGCTTTCAAAACCCCTACCTACCCCTAAGTTCGAGTCCTAAGAATTGTATTCTCTCGTCGCTACGCTCGCTCGGGTCGTTCAGGTTCTGAAGAGCCTTCCCGTTCAGGTCATTCTGACCCTGAGAGTCCTCAGACTCGAAGAGATGATGAAAAACTGAACCCCCCCCTAATGGGGGTAAGTTTTTCAATCAGCTCCCCTTGCTGGACGTGTTTAGAACCGTTATGGTACAATTAAATAAAGGTACGATTATAAACAAAATTAAATTTATGGCACAAAAAACCAATTCTGCGTTTATGAAGCCGCTGAGTATCAGTCCGGAGCTGGCAGTAATAGTGGGCAGTGGTCCTATGCCCAGGTCTGAGGTCGTGAAAAAGCTTTGGGTGTATATCAAAGCCCACGATCTTCAGGATCCGAAGAACAAGCGGAACATAAACGCTGACGAAAGCTTGAAAAAAGTATTCGACGGGAAAGCAACTGTGGATATGTTTGAAATGACAAAGCTTGTTTCCAAGCATCTTTCCTAAAAACTTTTAGATAGCATAAAAACAAAGGCGCTCACTGTGAGCGCCTTTGTTTTATACTGGCTCGCCCTGAGGGACGATTTTCGACAGCTGGATTGGGCGGAAGTGTACAAATATCCGACCGTCATGCTCCAGCAAATGCGAGAGTTAGTCGGAACCGCACAGAGTCAGGATTAGTTTATATAAACAAAACACCCTCCATAGTGAAGGGCGTTTTGTTTAAACTATGCCGCGCGCTTACTTATCAAATCCATTCGCTGGCGTTATGCCATCCCAGGTTAGTCCCGTAGCGCCGACACCGGTAACTTTTGTTTCGTAATGTCCCGATGGAGCATTTTTGAGAGAAAATGTCACTTTTCCGTCCGTACCGGTCGTGCCTGTTCCCGAACCAATAACGCCTCCATTAAGAGAGAGGTCAATAGAAACCGAAGCGCCGGCTACGACATTATTCAGATTATCCACAAGAGCAACAGTAATCAATAAATGTTTATCATTATTTTTACCTCCTTCGGTTGCATACACAATCGGAGAGACAACGCTTACACTTGTCGCTTGCGTTACCGCTTGCAAAGAAAAGTTTGCGGTTGCTGTCGTATTCTCTATCACCGTAACTGATTGTGATGTGTTCTGATAGCCGGCCGCTGATGCGGTGACGGTATATGTCCCTATAGGCACGCTCGCGAGAGTGTAGGCGCCATTTACATCAGTTGTGGCTGATCGTGTTCCGTCAGTAACCGTAGCGCCTGAAATTGGGCTGAGAGTAGAGGCGTCAATGACTGTTCCGATAATGGTGCCTGTAGCAATTGGAGCTGGAGGAACGACAGACGCAACGGCGGCCGCTACATTGACCAATCCGAAGCCGTAGAGCGCATC
>CAYHEU010000002.1:0-38559 GCA_964355785.1 uncultured Candidatus Saccharibacteria bacterium
ATTCCCCCCGGCTATTAAAAAAAAGACCCCGATCCCGCCGAACAACGCCACCAAAAAATTCCGCGCCCACCCGGAACCCCCTAGCCAAAAGCCCCCGCCCACGATGCTCAACCAGTACCAGGAAATATCTTTGTTTCGGTATTCAAACTCGGGGGCTTCCCACTTGATTTCAAATTGCTGCATCGCTTTTCATCCTATCACGAAAACACCCCGCTGTAAAAGAATTTACGCTTTTGCGACCGCAAGAGCAAGTATCCGTTTCACGCCGCAGTCTTTTACTGCGCGTACGGCTTCGTCGAGCGTTGCACCCGAGGTGGTTACGTCGTCAACGAGGATTATATTCTGTTTTTCAAATTTCGAAGGAGAACGCACCGCAAAGCAGTTCTCTACGTTTTTGCGGCGCGCTCCGAGATCACGGATTTCGCTCTGCGGGGAAGTATTGCGAGTTCGGACGAGATTCGTGGAAATCGGGAGATCCATTTTTTCCGCGAATATTTTTGCAATAAGCTCAGACTGATTGAATCCACGCTCGCGCTCACGAACTTTGCTTAAAGGCAAAGGAACCACTAAAAAATTTTTAAATTCTATACCCAGCGAAGAAACGTATTCGCCCAAGATTCGCGCGAGCGGTTCCGCCGCGTCTTTCACAGATTTGAATTTCAAGTTGTGGATGAGTTCGCGCACGGTTCGGTCGGCGTAATCCGCAGCGGCGCCCAAGAGGTAAGGAGAATCTTTGTGACAGACTTTTTTGTTGTGAGGAAGGCGGTTTCTGCATCGCGCGCAAAAAAGCGTCTCGTGAATTTTTATTCCCGAAAAGCACTCGTCGCAGAGAACCCCTGCTTCCGGGGAAAGATGCGGCATGTTTTTCCCGCACCCCACGCAGAGTCTGGGGAAAATTAAATCGAGGAACGGATAAAACCTCACATTCTTATAAATTCTAAGTTTCGACTTCGTGTTATAATTATCCCAAAATGAAGCTTGCTATCAAGTCGATCGCGGGGTCGCTCCGTGCCGCAAACCCATTCTCCTTTTTCAAGCAATCGGTGTTTCCGGCATACTTGGGCGTCGACATCGGCACCACCTCTATCAAGGTGGTTGAGGTAAAACAAGGGAGGCAGCTCCCCAAGGCGGTGAACTACGGTTTCCTTGAGGCAGGAGATTATCTGGGGCGGTCGAATAGCGCTCTCCAAACAAGCAGCTTGAAACTTTTTGATCAAGATGTAGCCGAGCTCTTGCGGCTCGTCGCGCGCGAAATGAAAGCGGAAGCAAAAGAGGTGCTTGCGTCGATTCCCGTTTTCAACGCGTTCATCACCGCGCTCAATTTCCCCGAGATGAATCCCGCGGAAGTTGATAAGACAGTAACGTTCCAGGCTCGACAGTATATTCCCCTCCCGCTTTCCGAGGTGAATCTCGAGTGGATCAAAGTCGGCGAATTCGAGGACGAGCGCGGCTTCAAACAACAGCAGATTCTTTTGATCTCCATTCCGCGAGAGTACGTAGAGAAGTATCGGCGCATTTTCAAGAGTGCAGGCCTGCATCTCCGCGCGCTCGAAATCGAGAGCTTGAGCATTGCGCGCGCACTCGTGGGAAGCGATCCCACGCCCACGGTGATTATTGACGTCGGGAGCCGTTCGACAAATATTTCTTTCGTTGAAAAGGGGCAGTTGAGGTTTAACAGTCAAAGCGACTTTGCGGGCGCCTCGCTCACTCAAGCGCTCGCGTCGAGCCTGAATATCAATCCAAGGCGCGCAGAAGAATTGAAACGCGAGAAAGGAATCGTTGCGTCAGGCGCAGATTACGAGTTATCCACAATAATGGTGCCATTTTTAGATGTTATAATTAATGAAGTAAAGAAGGCGGATTTTGCCTATAGAAACCAATTTCCTGCCGCAACGAAGATCGAACGAGCAATTCTCTCGGGTGGTGGAGCTAATTTGAGGGGAATGGAAAAGTATTTCAATCGCGAGCTCGGGTTCCCGGTCGTCCGCGCCACTCCTTTCGTAAAGTTTGAATATCCACCAATTCTTGAGCCGGTTGTCACAGAGTTGAATCCGATCTTTAGCGTTGCCCTTGGTTTGACTTTAGGGGAGTTCGTCTAGAGAATGCAAAATTCAAAAGTCAAAGAGCAAAATTCAAGTGTCGTTCGCTTGGAACGAACTCGTTTATTTTGAATTTTGATATTTGCATTTTGAACTTTTTTTATGGCCTTACCCCAAAAAGCCATCGAGCAGTTAAGCCGAGAGCCCGTGCGGACGCCGGGCTGGTCGGGCCGCATTTTGATGTTTTCTGGGACGGTCTTTTTTTTGAGTCTCGCAATTTACTTCGGCGTCTTCTTTGGCTACCGGCCGTATCTGAACTCGCAAGTCACGGGACTTAAGGACGAAATACAAAAATTCAGCCAGAGGATCCCCGTTGCCGATCAGGAGCGGCTTATTAATTTCTATTCACAGCTCGTCAATTTGAAGAGCATCCTCGCGAAACAGGAGCTCTCGTCGAAGGTGTTCGCGTGGATGGAAGCAAACACGCACATGAACGTGCATTTTGTGAGTTTTGCTCTGGACCTTTCCAAACACAAAATTAATCTCGCGGGCAGGGCGAAGACAATACCGGATCTCGCACAACAGCTTGCCTCGCTCCAGATTCTTATGGAGATAAAAAAATTAGAATTCAGCGGAGCCTCGCTTTCAAAAGACGGTTTTTGGGAATTTTCTTTGAACTTGGAATTTGCGCCCGGATTTTTTGGGATACAAAGCAACTCATAGACAGATTATAGAAATCCAATGAAGCAATCAACGAAAAGACTCGCAAGCGTGGTACTCGGTCTCCTCTTCATCGTGGGAGCGCTTGTGATTTATTTTTACTTCGTGCGCCCCGCAAACGAGGAGGCCCAAAAAATAAAGAGCGATCTTGTGGGCCAAGAGCTTTTCCTTGAGAGTCAGAAATCGGCGGTGAGCCAAGTGGAGAATCTCATCAATTCCTATAAACAAGCCGAGGGCAAAGGGGAGTTTCAAGACGTAATCTCGATGGCGCTTCCGCTGAGCGCAGATTATGCGGGCGCGCTCGCCCAACTCGCCGGCATAGTTCAGAATAACGGACTCTCGCTCAAATCGCTCTCGTTTGGCACCCCCGGATCCAAAGGCCAGCCGATTCCGAGAAAAAAAACGGGAACGGCGTCTTCTCCCGGGGATTTGGTAAAGCCATTGAACACGCTAAGGATCACGGTGAATTTTGACGGTTCGTACGAGAATTTCAAAAAGTTTTTGAGGAATTTGGAGACGAACATCAGGATTTTCGACGTTGAGACGCTTGGGTTCTCGCCGGTTGACACCACGAAATCGGGGCAGGACAATTTCGGCTATAAAATTACCGTTCTTGCGTATTATCAAAACCCATAACACAAACATGGCGATCATTATCGAAGAAGAACGAAATAAAATGAGTCCGATCACGCTCCTCACGTGGGGCGTGGTTCTCGTGATTATCGTCGTCACGGTCTATTACGTATTCTTCAAGAAGCCCCAGACGGTCGAGATTATCGCTCCGCCGGATTTTCAGAACACCCAGCAAATCTCGAAAATCAATCTCGATCCGGAGGTGATCATTGAGCACCCCGGATTCAAATCGCGAACGACGTACGTCACGCCGCCTGTGCCGGGGAATCTCGGGAGAAGTAATCCATTCCTCCCGTTCTGACGAGAAAATATAAAATATTTTAAAGCCAAGAGTTAAAAATACCAGACACACAATGACATTATTTATCTCAAAGTCGAAACCAACATTGACGGAAAATATTCCCGCCTGCCAAAGCCGATCCAAAATTTTGGTTTACATACACAACACCTAATCCATATGAACACTAACGTAACATTAGGATATTCAGTTATGGGTCGAAAAATTTTGGTTTGTTCGGCGGGCCCCGTAGAAACAAGTTTCTCCGGGGCGGGCAGGTAATTTTCTGCGTGGTATGGACCCTCTTGAATTTCTCAAAGAATTAAAAAAAGCGGGACTTGTTGATGAAAGTACCGCGGTACAGCTTGGCCGCGAAGTTTCGCTCTCCGGAAGATCGCTCGAAGAGCTGGTCTATGAACGGCGTTTAATTGACGACGAGAAAATCGCCGAGCTCAAAAGTTCGCTCCTCAAGATTCCCTATCAAAAGATCAATTTCGACGCGTTCGATAAGAGTCTCTTTGATCTTGTTCCCGAAGAGACCGCGCGGACCTATCTCGTTTCCCCGATTTCGAAAGAAGGAAACCTTCTTGTCGTGGGGATGGTGAACCCAGACGATTCGAAGGCTCAAGAAGCATTGAAGTTCGTGGGGCGGCAAAGCCGCGTGAATTTGGGAGTGTACGTGATATCCTACAGCGATTGGCAAGAAGTACTCCGGAAATATTCTCCGTATAAGACGCAGATCGAAGCTGCGGTAAAATCATTGAACTTGAAGGGCGGAGATGCGGCAAGGAAGCTCATAAAGCTCGAGGAGAGCATGAAGACAGTTGCCGAAGAAGCGCCGATCATACGTATTGTTGCCGACACGCTCCGCGAAGCGGTCCAAGCGCAGGCCTCCGACGTTCACATTGAGCCGCAGCAGAATTATCTGCGCGTAAGGTTTCGCGTCGACGGGAGTTTGCGGGAGGAGGCGTCGCTCCCAGTTGAGCTTGCACAGCCGGTCGTCTCGCGCGTCAAGGTCATCTCCAATCTGAAGATTGACGAATCGCGCGTTCCCCAGGACGGGAGATTCCGAGCGAAAATTTTTGACCGCGAGATTGATTTTCGCGTTTCGACATTTCCCACGCCGCTCGGAGAGAAGGTTGCAATTCGTATTCTCGATCCTACAACGGGACTCAAGAAACTCGATCAGCTTGGGCTTGTAGGAAGGAATCTTGAGCGGGTGAAAAAAGGGCTTGAGAAGCCCTATGGTCTCATACTCGTTACCGGGCCCACTGGTTCGGGAAAAACAACGACGATTTACGCGCTCCTCCAGATCTTGAATAAAGAAGACGTAAATATTGTGAGTCTTGAAGATCCGGTCGAGTACTCAATTTCGGGCCTGAACCAGTCGCAGGTTCGGCCGGAGATCGGTTACGACTTCGCTTCCGGACTCCGCGAAATTCTCCGCCAAGACCCGGACGTGATTTTGGTCGGTGAGATACGCGACAATGAAACCGCGGGACTTGCGATCCACGCGGCCTTAACCGGCCATGTCGTGCTCTCAACGCTCCACACGAATAACGCGGTGGGGAGCATTCCGCGCCTCATTGATATGAAGGTGGAGCCGTTCCTCATTCCCTCGGCGATAAATCTTATAATTGCGCAGCGCCTTATCTCCGCGCTCTGCGAGAATTGCAAAAAGCCGGAAGAGGCCCCCCCCGCGGTTCAAAAGCTTGTGAAGAAAGCACTCTCGAATCTTCCTCCCGATACGCCGAATCCTTATAAGGAACCTTATAAGATATATCATGCACCGGGCTGTGACAGATGCCGCGGAAAGGGAGTTGCAGGGCGCGTTGCAGTCTACGAGTTTATCGAAATGACGCACGAGCTCGAGGAAATTGTAAATTCAGGATCACCGACCTCGCAGAAAATTTTGGAAGAAGGGAGGCGACAGGGGATGATCACGCTCCGCGAAGACGGAGTTTTGAAGGCGCTCTCGGGACTTGTTCCGATTGAGGACGTTGTAAGAGAAACCGAAGACGCCTGAAGATCCGGGTTCAAGTGTGATATTATAGAATAAAGTCATATAGAATTTTCTCCTCGAAAAAATGGACGATTATAAGCAAAAACTTTTGGATCTCTTGATCACGACTGCGAAACAGAACGCCTCGGATCTTCATATAGGCGTCGGGCGCCGTCCCACGCTCCGCATCGACGGGAGTTTGGTGCCGCTCCAAAAAGAGCCAATCGTGACTCCGGAGATCGCAGAAGGGCTGATCTTAAGCCTCTTGACCCCCGATCAGAAGGAGCATTTCGTGGTGAAAAAGCAGATCGATTTCGCCTACACGCTTTTAGATAAGGCGCGATTCAGGGTAAACGTGTATTTCCAGCGAGGATACATGGCGGCTTCTCTCCGCCTCATTCCTGGGAGGATCCGGACGCTTGAAGAATTGAATCTCCCACCGATTCTCCATGACTTTACGGGCCTCTCCCAAGGATTCGTTCTCCTCGTTGGGCCGGCTGGCCATGGAAAATCCACCACGCTTGCCGCGTTGCTCGATGAGATAAACCACAAGCGGACCGACCACATTATCACTATTGAGGATCCGATAGAATACCTTTTCGTGCAGGATCGCTGTCTCATCTCACAAAAAGAGGTGGGAAGCGACATCCCGACTTTCCGCGAGGGTCTCCGCACGATTCTCCGCCAGGACCCGGACGTAATCATGATCGGCGAGATGCGGGATCCCGTATCAATCTCGACTTCAATGACGGCGGCGGAAACGGGGCATTTGGTTTTTTCGACTCTTCACACCAACTCCGCTTCGCAGACCGTCGACCGCATCATCGACTCCTTCCCGCCGGAACAGCAGGGGCAGGTTATTTCTCAACTCGCCGCAACGCTTGTTGCGATTGTTTCCGAACGTTTGATCCCGCGCCTCTCCGGCGGCCGCGTGCCTGCGGTTGAGATTATGATTGTGAATCCGGCGATCCGAAACCTTATCCGCGAGCGCAAAGTGTATCAGATTGACTTGGTGATTGAGACGAGCCTTCAGGAGGGGATGATTACTTTGAATCGCTCGCTTGCAAGTTTGGTGAAAAACAAAGAGATTTCTCTCGAGACCGCGGAGACCTATTCCTTCAACCAAGCAGAGCTTCGGATCCTTCTTGAGAGAACATAGTGCTTCTCTATGAAATTCAAATACAACGCAAAAACGAAGGAAGGGCAGACGCAGGTTGGATTCGTGGAGTCGGGAAACCGCGAATCGGCCGCGAACATTTTGGCGAGCCACGATCTTTTCGTGTTGAGCATCGCGGAGGCGGAGAAAGTCCGCTGGTATGATAGAATCGCGAATTACTTCCGCGGCGTGAAACGGAAGGACATGGTGCTCTTCACGCGCCAGTTGGCCACGCTTCTTGAGGCGCGCATTTCATTGAACGATTCTTTGAAGACCCTCGCAAAGCAGATTACGCACCCCGTGCTCAAGGAAACGGTTTTTCAAGTGTCGCAGGACATCGACGCCGGGCTCTCATTCTCGCAATCGCTTGAGCGGCAGGGCGCCGTTTTTTCCGATTTTTTCGTGAGCATGATTCGGTCGGCGGAGGTAACGGGAAATCTCGACGAGGTGACGAGTTTCCTTGCCGATTACTATGAAAAGGATTTTATCTTGATCGGGAAAGCCCGTTCGGCGCTTATCTATCCGGCAGTCGTGATAGGCCTTTTCGCAATAGTGGTTATTTTGATGCTTACCATGGTTATTCCCCAGCTCGCGCCGATCTTCTCACAGGCGGGCGTGAAGCTCCCCGTATTTACGAGATTTCTCGTGGCATCCGGGAGTTTTCTTGTTTCTTGGTGGCCGGCCGTGCTTTTTGGAATTGTCGGAGTCGTGATGATTGTGTTAAACTATCTTCAGACTCCGGAAGGGCGGGGTTTTTGGGATGACATGAAGCTCCGCCTCCCTATTTTAAGTCGTATTTATAGGCCTTTGAGCATCGCACGATTTTCAAATGCGGCCTCGATACTCTTAAGGGGGGGCGTTCCGGTGTCCCAAGCGATGGAGATCGTGAGTCACACTGTGGATAACGTCCTCTACCAGGATTTTCTCCACGAAGCGGCGGAGGCGGTGCGGCAAGGAGAGCCGCTCTCGACCGCGATTAGCCGGCACCCGGAATACTTCCCGTCGCTTGTCTCCCAGATGCTTGTGATAGGGGAAACGACGGGCCAACTTGATAAAATATTCATGAGAATAGCGACGTTCTACAGCCGCGAGGCGGATAACGTGATGAACAACATCGTGGATCTTATCCAGCCGCTTCTCATGATCGGCATCGGGGGGCTCGTAGGGTTGCTCTTTGCGTCAATCCTCCTTCCAATTTACGAGTTGACAACAAAGATCCAGTAAAACGAAAAGGTCGAAAACGAAATAAATTAAATGAATAGAAAAGGTTTTACTCTTATTGAGCTTCTGATCGTAATCGCCATCATCGGCATTTTGGCCTCCGTGGTCTTGGTCGGCATCGGTCCGGCGCAGCGGAGCGGCAGGGATGCCCGCCGCATCGCGGACCTCCGGCAGATTCAGAATGCGCTCGAGCTCTACAAGTCGGCGAACGGGCAGTATCCGGTGGGATCGGGAGATGTAGCAGCCCTTGGTCTCGGAATTGATATTTCGAAAGATCCGAGGGTGGGAGTCGGAGGCGCTGGCCCCGACTATCAATACCTTCCGGGCCTCGATTCGACTGGCGTAGTGACCGGCTATCTCTTGCTCGCGGTGCTTGAAGGCGATATTCCGGCATCAGCGAACAACGTAGCTGCGAGCCCCATGCAGCCGGACGGCGTTACCCTCTATGACTTTGGTCTTTTGACGGTCGGAACATTCACCGCCTGCGGCACAGATGGGTTTACGGGGGCCGGTGCTCCCTCGGACGTCTACTGCATACAGCTCTAAGAAGTTCTATCTCCCCCTAGAGTTCGTATAATGGCGATTTCTCTTTTTGTGTTCGGCGTAGCAGTCGGAAGCTTCCTGAATGTCTTGCGCGTCCGTTACGATCCGGAGAAATTCATCTTGAACAAGAATATTATTGGCGGCCGGTCGGTCTGTCCGAAGTGCCGGAATACGCTCAGATGGTTTGAGCTCGTTCCAGTCGTGAGCTTCGTTCTCCAGGCCGGCCGCTGTCGCCATTGCGGAGGTAAAATCAGCCCTCTCTACCCAATTGTTGAGATTGTGATGGGGCTGATTTTTGTTTTTGTGCCGTTCGGCCTCACGCCCGTGTTCGGCGTCCCAAGTCCTCTGTTCTACGCGCTTTCTCTCTTATGGATCTTGGTCGGCGTCGCCCTTTTTCTTATGGCGCTCATTGACGCAAAAACAAACCTTATTCCGAACGAGATAGTTTTTTTGCTTGTCGTTTTGGGAATTTTGATCGCCGCCCTCTCCGGTTCACGCTTCGGATACACCGAGGGGTCGTTTGCGGGGCACTATGCCTTCCTTCTCGGGATTCGCGAGAATATCTGGCTGAATCGCTTGTTCGCCTCCGCCGTCTCCGCGCTCTTTTTCGGTTTCGTGATCGCCGTAACCCGCGGGCGCGCGATGGGTATGGGGGACGCAAAGCTCGCCTTTGCGCTCGGGATGGTGTTCGGGTGGCCGGACGTGCTTCTCGTTGTCGCGGTCGCATTCATACTTGGAGCGCTCTTCGGGCTCGGCGCGATACTCTTGAGAAAAAAGACGATGAGAGGAACGGTGCCGTTCGGTCCGTTCCTTGCGATAGCTTCTTTCCTGGTTTTCTTTTTCGGATTTGAGATCGTTGATTTCTATTTCAAACTGTTCAATATTTAGAATTCTAAGGATAGGATTTAGGGTATAATAAAAGCTGTGCGGATAATAAAACCCCTAAATTCTAAATTCTATCCCCTAAATACTCACTCGGGTTTTACATTGATCGAGCTTCTTGTGGTTGTTGCGGTAACCCTTGTTGTCTCGAGTATCATGATTGTCTACGGGAACAAATCGCGGAGCCAGGCATCGCTCTCGATCGAGGCGGCGAAGATTGCGCAGGTGATCCTCCGCGCGAAATCGCTCGCAATCTCAACCTACAACATTCCTCCGATTCCCTGCGGCTACGGTATCAAGATAGATTATCCTAATAAAGAATATTCACTTGTCCTCTACGATTATCTGCCGACCGAAACGGAATGCCTCGACATAAAAGACAGGCTTGTTCAAGAGCAGACGAGAATCGTGCCGCTTGCGGCGAGCGGGATTCCGGAAACCTATCGTTTAAGCGAAGGGGTTGTGTTTCCCACGCCGCCGAGCGGTCTTGTGGAATACGTGGTGTTCGTGCCACCGGATCCGAAGACTCACATATTCCTGCGGCCGGGAGGAGGAGGCGGATCGCCGAATCCCGCGCTCACCTCCGGCTCCGGCGAGATAAAAATTGAAACACAAGATGGCTCCGTGGGTATCTCGATATTCATAACGCCATTCGGGCAACTGAGCTTCCGATGAATCTTATCCTAAATTCTTTCCGCGTGAGGCGATACCCGGGCGTTTCAAGGAGGGGCATGATTATTGTGGAGCTCATGGTGGCGCTAAGCGTCTTAATGGTGGGGCTTATTGCGATACTTACGCTTTTGAACCGCTCGCTTGCGTTGACTCGCGCGATTACCGAAAATTACGCCGCAACGTACCTTGCAGCGGAAGGAGTGGAGGTCGTGAAAAATTTGGTGGACGGGAACCATCTTCAGGGAAAGATATGGGGCGACGGATTCGGCGGAGGCGGCACGTTTGAGGTTGTCTATGACAGCGCGACGCTGTCGTCCGATCTCGGAAGATTCTTGTCTTTTGATCCTACGACGCATCTCTACGGCTATGCGGGCGGCGACATAACGCCCTTCAAGCGGCGAGTGGAAGTTTCGTTTTTCGATAATGACGGGGATGGCGTGGGGGAAGAGATGAAGGTGAACTCTGTGGTACTCTGGCAGGGCCCGGGCGGCCTTTTGCAAATAAACTTGGAAGACCATTTTTATAAATGGAGACTCTAAGAATAGGGGTTAGGGATTAGAATATAGAATTTAGGGATATGAAAAATACAAAACTACATTCATTTAAAGATTTGAATGTGTGGCAAAAAATAGCTGATTTGTCGGTGCGCCTCTATTCTGTGACGGAAAAATTTCCGCCTTCAGAGTTATATGGATTGGTAAACCAAATGAGGAGGGCGACAATTTCCGCAAGTTCTAATATTGCGGAGGGGTTCAAGAGATCCCACAAGAAGGAAAAGTTGCAATTCTACAGGATCGCATCAAGTTCTGTAACGGAGTTAGAGAGCCAAATCGAGATTACTTGCAAGCTTAAATTTTTAACCAATAATGATTATAGGGATCTTATGAATCGTGTTACGGAAGTTTCAAAAATGATTGAGGGGCTAATCAAATCCCTAAATTCTAAATCCTATTCCCTAAGTCCTGATTCAGGCTTCACTATGATCGAGCTCGTGGTGTCGCTTGGAATTTTTGTGGTTCTTGTGACGATCGCGGCCGGAGGTTTCGTGCAGGCGCTCCGAGCCCAGCGCCAGGTAGGGGCTTTGATCGCCGCGAACAGCAGCGTGAGTCTCACGATCGAGCAGCTCACGAGAGAAATCCGCACGGGGTTTGATTTCTCTCTCCTTGCGCCCGACGAACTTACCTTCACGAATGCCCGGCTTGAAGATGTTACCTATCGCCTGAATGTGGACGTGATCGAGCGGCGTGCGATCGACAGCGCGGGGAACGATTCTGGTTTTCAGCCCATAACCGCCGATAACGTTTCGGTGAAATATCTCGGCTTTGTTTTCTTGGACGATCCAGTGAATTACCCGCCGCGCATTACGATTTCTCTCGGCATCTCGCCCACGGAAAGCGACGTAAAAGAAGTGATTTTGAAGCTCCAGACGACGGCGAGCGCGCGGTTCCTTTAGTGAATCCTGGTCCGAGGCGGGCTTGTGTGTATATCTCCTCTGATTAATTTGCTATAATTTAGGAAACATAAAACAGGACTGCGACGGCAGAAAAGGCAGCATAAATAATCTCGTGAAAAAAACACTTATTCTTCTTATTGTAGTAATCGCGGGATTCGGAATGGTGTATCTCTTGCTTACCTCCGGTCTCGTTCGCCGGGACGAAAACGTTCTCCCTCCGGAAGTGAAACTTACGGAATACGAAAAAGTTCTCGAAACCACCCCGGTTTCGGTTCTCGTGGGAACGATCGTGCGAACCGGGGAAGAACTTGTGGTTGATGTCCCCGCTATCCTTGGCGTTGCGACCCCGGAAAATTCTCCGAGAAGGACGAAGATGATCGCGATTATCGAGGGAACGCGGGTGCTCGCGCGCGCCGTAAAGAGCAGCGCGGAGCTCGATCGCGAACTTCGTGAGTACACGCGAAAAACCTCTTCTCTCCGGGGAGAGCCACCCCTTCCTTATACGATTAAGACAATCGACAAAGTCGATCTAAAGGTCGGTGATGTGGTAATGATTCGTGCGGCCGCGGGAGTCGACGTACGGGACGAGAAAATAATCGAGGCCGCAGAGATCATACGGGAAAATCAATAACAGCATGAAAAAAGAACTCAAGAATTTCATCAAAGAAGTGGGAACTTTTACCGTTGCACTCACGCTCGCATTCGTAATATTTCTGGGAATCGTGGTAGTGCGAGGAGCATTCGGGGAGCCGACTGGTTCGCCGTCTGATGCCTCGAGTAATGCGCCTTCTCCCATTAACGTGAATTTGGGAACGCAAACGAAGCAGGGAAAAATAGTTGCTGAAGATTTTTTCAGTCTTACTGCGATCGCTATTGATCCGGGACTCGGATGGATGTCGCAAATCGTACAGAGAATAAAAGATGTGCGGGAAACGTATCACTTGGAAGCCGCGGGAGCGAACAACCTTACCGTGCCGTTCGATCTTCCTACCTTTTACCGGTTGTGCGGCGACAGTGACGGTTGCCGAGTAGTGCTCGGAGCTCGCAATGTTTATACCACCTTGCCCGCTGGCTTCGGCCCCGACGTTATTTATCTCAAGGGTCCTTATGTGATGAGCGTAGGGAGTCCCTTTGCTGGCGGTTTAGGCCGCGGCTGGAGCTTGTTTGCAGCCGGACTTCCTACTTCTCTCGTGTCCATAAACCAAGGTATCGATTTGAACGGCACGGTTCAATACCCGGTTGGCGGTCCCTCTGTGGGTATTCTCTTCGGCTGTCAGTTTACAGATGGAGAATTTGGCTTGCCGAGCGGCGGATCGTCTCCCAGTTTTATCCAGAGCGATGCGCTGGAAGGTTTTGGCCTTCGTAATGCCGTCGTGAGCACCTACAGCAACAGCAAAATTTGTTCTTTGGATATCGAAGATTAAGGGAAATGGAAAACCCAAAGGAGTCCAAAGTAATGAGGTTATTTGTTCTCTTTGCTGGATCGTCTCTTTTCGCGTTTTTTGTTTTTATGGGAGTAGCGGTGGTAAAAGGGAACATTGAAGAACCTTCAAGCATCTCTGTGGTCATGCCCGTTGTCATGAATACCGGCCCTTCCTACCAAGAGAAAGCGAAGAACCTTGGCGCGGAGGATTTTTATGTGCGGGCGACCGGAAGGTGGCTGAGTCGGGGGCCCAAGGTCGTGGTCGTGGGGAGTATTTTGGATGCAGTAAATACGACCGCCTACTGTCCTGCCGGGTACCAGCTTATAAGTTGTTCTGGAGCGCGCGCACGCGACGGGGCTGATAACTGTCCCGAAGACCAGTGCGGATATGTGGGGGTGATTGCCGTTGACGCATCGGGAAATCCCGCGACCACGGACGCCGTGGGCTGCAAAGTGGGTGTTGATCCGAGTGGTAATGCGGAAGCGGTGGTGCACACATTCTGCATCCAGCGGTTTTAATTTGTACTCGTCCTTTATGAATCATTTTGCCGTATTTTTGAAAAGAGCCGGCGTGGCGGCGGTCGCCGCGGGAGCTTTTGGAGTTCTCTTTCTGGGCGCGGCGATCATTTCGAAGGCGTTCCAAGACCCCTCGGGAGGACAACCGTCGGTTCCGACAAATCTCATTGATGCGCTCGATGTGGGTTCGACGTATCAGGAGAAAGGCGGTACGATTGGCGCAAGCGATTTCTATGTCGTAAATGCGGGGCGGTGGGCGAGCGAGGTTTTAGAGACAAAGATTGAAGAAGTTACGGGCGGTGCGACCGCGATTGCCTACTGCCGCCCGGGTTACCAGCTTGTGGGTTGCTCTGGCACAGGAATTCGCGATGCGGCGAGTGCATGCCCGGAGGACCAATGCGGCTACGTGGGGACGGTGCCGGTTAACGGAGGAGGGAACCCCACGACGGTGAACCCCGCGGGCTGCAAGGCGGGCGTGGACGCAGGGGGCTATATGCGCGCAATCGTCTATGCGTACTGCCTCGAGAGTTTCTAAAGATAACGCAATGAAAAAAGATTTTTTCGTACTGTACTTTCTTATAACATTCCTCTTTTCTCTTACGATCCTCGGATGGAGTGGCGGGATTCTCTTTGCGCTTCCCCCCCAGACGGCGCCCGGAGGTCCCGGCACGCCCCCTCCGTCGCCCCCCCCGCCGCCGAGCATTCCATCTCCTGCGCCTACGCCAACCGGCGGCGTGAAGAATTTTGCTGAAGCGACGCAAGCCCCGCCGATAGATAACATCCCTATTCCGCTCAATATCGGCTCCGCCTATCAGCAGAAAGCGGGAGAGCTCGGGGCAAATGTGTTCTACCTCGTGTCCTTGGGAAGGTTTGCGCACGAGGCACCGAAAATCAAAGTTAAAAATATGACCCAGTTGAGTGGAAGAATCGCGGAGGTGCTCTGTGATCCGGGATACAAATTGATAAGCTGCTCCGGGGGCAGGGATCAAAACGTAGCTGATAGCTGTCCCGAAGATGCGTGCGGTTTTGTGGGAGTGGTGCCGATTGATAAAACCGGGCGGACGAGCACCTCGACGGATCCGGGAGACGCCATGGCGGTCGGATGCAAAGCGTATGCACGAAATACCGGCGGCGCTCATGTTGCGGTGTATGCGTACTGCATGTGTAACCAAATTACGTGCCTCCCCTAAAGCATGAAATTTTATGCCCATATAGTATGTGCACTCGTGGGAATTGCGGTTTTCACCCAGATCCCGGATGTGACGGCGGCGCCTCGCCGGCTTGACGGACAGGCATGGTCGCCGAACGTGGGATGGGTGAGTTTCCGCGGTACGGCAAGCGACGGATCTCCCTACGGCGTATTCGTTGATGACGTAAACGGAGGATTTTCGGGAAACGCCTGGTCCCCGAACGTGGGATGGTTAAGTTTTGAGCGCGGTGCGTTCAACAATGTGACGCTCCCGGGAAGCTCGGCCGCAGGGTCCCCCGTCGGCAATTGGAGATTTGAGGAAACGGGGGGAACCCAAGCCCTCGACTCTTCCGGGAACGCAAACAATGGATCGATGATCGGGAATCCCGCGAGGAGAACGGGTATTTTGGGGAGGGGAATTGGCTTTGACAGCGTGGACGATGTCGTGAGAGTAGATACTCCCACAACGGACCACGTTTTGAATCCTGCGACGAGCATGACCGTCGAGACCTTTATAAATCCGTCCGTTGGATACGGAAGTAGCGCGAATCCCGGCGTCATAAGCAAAAGAGGAACTTGGGACGATGGGTGGGGTGGTATTTGGATAAGCACAGAGGCCCTAACGTACGGGAAGATCTGGGGCAGAATATATCAGTCAAACGGCCTCGATCGCACTCTCCCTAAGGTGGTCACGATTCCCACTGACAGATGGTCGCATGTGGTGCTCGTCGCGGACGCGACAGTTTCTCCCCGCAGAGTACAGCTCTACATAAACGGGGCGCCTGCGGGTTCGGTTACTTATAACGGCACGCTGCGGCAGTCGACCGCCCCGCTCCTCATCGGGCAGCAGCTGGGCGGACGTTTCAAGGGCGCGATTGATGAGGTGCGAATCTATGACCGCCCGCTCTCGCAAGCAGAAGTCCTCGCGCGGTTCAACGAAGTGACGGGCGGGACGGGCATCACGGGGTACTGGAGGATGGATGAAACAAGCGGCGTCGTTGTCGGCGATTCTTCGGGGAACGAGAGGCACGGGACGGTGAACCGAGGTTTTACCCCCGCGATCGGGAAAAACGGCGGCGCCTATAGTTTTGAAAACACTCTGGGGCAGTATGTGACATTGCCCGAGGCAACGCTTACGGATATCGCGAACATTAATAATGTAACCTTAGAGGGATGGTTTTATTGGAAGGGCGGGACGACGCTTATGCGGGATTCCGGATGGGGCCCGAGTAACATCTTGGGCGGATGGGCTCTCGGGCTCGATATTAGCGGACGGCTCCACTTTGACGCGGGCGACAAACGGTTTTCAACCGGCATTTCCGTCGCAGTACTCGAGAACGCATTGCACCATTACGCAATGGTGAAATAAGGCGGGAACGTCACGTACTATATTTACGGAGAGCGTGTATTCTCCGGAAGCGGGGTTACCAATACCAAACCGGTGCAGAGTCCATGGTATGTGATGAAAAATGGAAGGCATGTAAGCGGCATAGACACCCTCGACTACA
The DNA here is from genome assembly GCA_964355785.1 of uncultured Candidatus Saccharibacteria bacterium. GTDB lineage: Bacteria > Patescibacteriota > Minisyncoccia > UBA6257 > 2-01-FULL-56-20 > CAYHEU01. Next base: position 16,235 of record CAYHEU010000002.1, read on the forward strand.
CTTCCGGCTTTGCGGACGATATTCGAATTTATAACCGCGCCTTGAGCGAGGCGGAAATTCAGGCGTACGTCGGTACGGTAAACGCTGCAGTTGCGCGTCTTGATCTCGGCGTAACGCCGAACGAGGGGAAGGGTTTCGGAAGATTTCTCGCGACGGACACCGGCTGGGATGGCCTTCTTAAGTTCGACGGCACGGGGTATGGCGTAATCCGCAAGGAACTCGATCTTTTGGGGTACGTATGGGGGAGCGATAAAAATGTATCAACCGGGGAATTGACGGGAGTTGTGGGATGGATGAGTTTTAACGGAAGGGCGACTGATGCCGCAAAAACTCCCTACGGGGTTTCGATCATGAATGTAAACCCGGGTTTCTCGATCTCCGTTTCCGCTGACCCCGCTTCTGGCCAACGGCCGTTGAACGATGTCGATTTTAATATTGAAATTTCAGGGAATATCCTGAATTCGTTTGTATACAAAGTTGATTGCACGAGTGACGGCACGTACGACATAACACAAAACGGAACGCAGACGACCTACGTAGTTGCCGATGCGTGCGACTATAACATACCGGGGCGCTATCTTGCGACTGTCTTGGTTGAAGAATTATCCGCCTCGCCAATTCCCACCTCCGTCGATTACAAGCAGATATTTATCGATGTCGCGCCTCGTGCGAACCTCTCGGGCTACGGGTGGTCCTCTGAAATTGGATGGCTAAGTTTTCGCGGGACGACCTTGGACGGTTATCCTTACGGTGTCTACATTGATGAAGCGACCGGGAATTTCTCCGGGTATACCTGGTCCTCAAATTCTTCGGGCGGCGTTACGGGCGGGATCGGGTGGATCAACTTCGCTCCCTCGGGGCCTTATCCGAGCGCGCCAAATTTCTCCGCACGCTATAACTTCTTAACTGATACGATCGATGGATGGGCGCGCGCGGTTTCCGCAGGAGGCGGTTGGGATGGCTGGATCAAGCTTAGCGGAACTGCAACGGACGGCACGGTCTATCAGGTAAAGCGGGATATCGTGACAAGCAGAATGCAGGGATTTGCCTGGGGAGGCGACGTAATCGGCTGGATCAGCTTCTGCGGTCCCGGCGGGAGTCCGTATTGCGTGATCGCAACCGGACTCGTAAGGCCCGTAACCGCGAGCCTCGTGGCAATACCGAATAACGGCAAGCGCCCGCTCGCGGACGTGGATCTTGCGGCGACCACGAATACCACAAACGACGTGAATATTTTCCCCGTTACCTACAAGTTTGACTGCACCGACGATGTTGCGGCGGGATCCGCAGGCGCGGTCTACGAAAAAACGATTACGGTTCCTGCCGCGACCTATGCCGCAACCGATCTTTGCAGATATGATAATGCGGGGAGCTATACTGCGAGCGTGAGAATCGAGCAGGGGACGGGCCAAGTGGTAACCGCGCGCGCAACAACGAAAGTGATTGTGTTCCCCGGCGGCATTATTGAGACGCCGCCGTAAAGTTAGGGGTGAGAATTTAGAATATAGGGATTAGGGTATAATTAAGGAAATGGGTTTGCTAAATCCTGAATCCTACACCCTAAATTCTCGGGCATCGGGGCAGGCCCCGCACCGAGCCGAGCGCTTCGTTTTCTTCAACGCCATGAGTCGAATGAGGCGTTACTTTTCCTCCATTGCTGTCTTGGGCAAACAAACGTTGTTTAGGAGAAAACGCCGGAGCGTTGCAGTGCTCGACCCGCCTGCCTTAGTACGAGTACGGCGGGCAGGTCTGGTGTCGGGGCAAGCAATGATCCTTACCGTTTTGGCGCTCGGTGGGACGATTTTGGGTGCTACCACGATCGCCGGTCTCCTTATGCTCTATCAAATTCGGCAGACGGCCGATCTCGCAAATTCCGCGAAGGCGATTTTTGCGGCGGATGCCGGCATTGAGTGGGCTCTCTACGATTTTACGTGCAACCTTGATCCGGGGGATTCAATCGTCTGCGTGCCGCAGCCTACGATGACGAACGGGAGCTTGCTTTCCGTAACCGTTACTCCCGGTCCGGGCGGTTCGATAAAATCAGTAGGATCGTCGGGAAAATCGAGCCGCGCATTCCTTCTCTCGCTCTAAAAAAACATCCGGCAGATTTAAGCGATCCGCTCTCCGGCGGATAATTTTGTCTGAGGGGTATATAATTAGTAGAAGATGAATCCCTCACCCTTGAAAGATAAGCAATTTTCTATGAAGCCCTTGTTTTATCTAGATACTTTGACTCACTGTATAGACGGCAAGTCGAAAACCGTAAGAAAGAATTGCGGGAGCTTCGCAATCCTTGAAGGGTGAGGGATGGATAAAAAAACCGCGAAAGAGCGGATCGAGAAACTCAAAAAAGAGATCAATCGATATCGGCACGCATACCACGTACTCGATAAATCCTTGATCTCGGACGCCGCTCACGATTCATTGAAAAGGGAGCTTTTTGAGCTTGAGGAGCAGTTTCCCGAATTTGTGACGCCGGACTCCCCGACTCAGCGCGTGGGGGGTGAGCCGCTTGAGAAGTTCAAGAAAGTGCGCCACGAGGCAGGAGGAAAAGCCGTGCGGATGAATTCTCTAAACGATGCTTTTTCGGAGGAAGAAATGCGTGCATGGCTTGAGCGCCTTGAGAATTACCTTGGTTACCATATTTCTCCCGCTCTTGCCGAAGAACGACCGGTTCTCCGCGGTCAAAAGACCGAGCTTTTCTACTGCGATCTCAAAATGGACGGGCTTGCGATCGAAGTTGTCTATAAAGATGGAATTCTTGTGCGCGGCACCACGCGCGGCGACGGGGAGATTGGGGAGGACGTCACCCAAAATGTAAGGACAATCGAGGCAATCCCTCTTCGGCTTGAGGGAGACGGCTGGCCCAGAGAACTTATTGTCCGGGGCGAAGCGGTGCTCACAAAAAAAGAATTCGAGGCGATTAACAGGGAGCAGAGTAAGAAGGGCGAAAAACTTTATGCGAATCCGCGAAATGTCGCCGCAGGGTCAATTCGCCAGCTCGATCCCAGGATCACTGCGAACCGCCATCTTGATTTCTACGCCTATGGAATCGTGGGAGTGCCCGGTGACGCGGAACACTTCCGGCGTTTTCCAACGCATGAAGAAGAATACCGCGCGCTCAACAGATGGGGGATTAAGACGAACAAGATGGGGCGCGCAGCACATTCCTTGGGAGAGGTTCTTAAGTTCCATGAGGAAGTGGAAAGGAAACGCAACGCCATCCCCTTTGAGATTGACGGGATTGTAGTAACCGTAAACGACAATCGTATGTATGAGGAAGCCGGTGTTATCGGCAAAGCCCCGCGTGCCGCGGTCGCATACAAATTTTCTCCGCGCGAAGCGACGACTATTGTCGAGGATATCGTGGTTCAGATTGGGCGGACAGGGGCCTTGACTCCCGTCGCCGTGATGCGCCCTGTTGAGGTAGGAGGAGTGACGATTACGCATGCCTCGCTCCACAACGCTGACGAGATCAAGCGCCTGGGACTCAAAATTGGAGACACAGTAATTGTGAGTCGTGCGGGGGACGTAATCCCCCAGGTCACAAAAGTGCTAAAGGAGCTACGGACGGGCAAGGAGAAGGAATTCGCGATGCCCGCGCGGTGCCCGGTTGATGGCTCGAAAGTAATCCGCAGCGGTGTGATCTACCGGTGCCTAAGCAAAACCTGCGCCGCACAGCACCGCGAATCGCTCTACCACTTTGTATCCCGCTCGGCATTCAATCTTGAGGGCTTGGGCCCGAAGATACTCGACCGTTTCTTGGACGAAGGACTGATCTCCGACGCCGCGGACATTTTTACTCTTCAAAAGAGGGACGTTGCCGCACTCCCGAGATTCGGCGAGAAATCCGCGGAGAATATTGTTTCGGAGATCCAGGCGAAGAAAGAAATCCCGCTTCCGCGCCTCATCTACGCGCTCGGCATTCTCCACGTGGGAGAGGAAACTGCGCAATTACTCGCGCGGGAGATAATCGCTAAATTCAAATTTCATAAATTAAAGATCAAAATCGGTGAGCTTTTAAAAATCTTTATGGGATTATCTTTAGAGGATCTCCAAGAAATACCCGACATCGGTCCCAAGGTTGCGGAGAGTATTTATGCCTGGTTTCATGACGCGAAAAACGGGCATTTCCTGGAAAAGCTCGAGAAAGTTGGGGTAAGAATTGAGCCGAGGCGAGCTTCGGAGAAAGGAGAAAAACTTAACGGAAAAACTTTCGTGCTTACGGGCAGTTTGAAGTCAATGTCGCGTGAAGAGGCAAAGGAGAAAGTCCGCGCGTTGGGCGGCGACGTTTCGGAAACGGTAAGCAAAAAAATCTCCTATGTGGTTGCGGGTTCCGAGCCGGGTTCGAAGTTCGAGAAAGCGAAGAAATTTGGCGTGAAAACGATTAATGAAAAAGAACTTCTCGCTCTTCTCAAGTGATGCAAGTTGGGGTATAGTAAAACCGCTTGCGGGCGTAGCTTAGCGGTCTAAAGCGCTGCCCTGTCACGGCAGAGATCGTGGGTTCAAATCCCATCGCCCGCGCCATTTGAGACGAATCGAGGCAAGAGCCTCTTCTCTTGTAGAATCCAACGGCCTTTTCCACGGTTCTAACTTTTTGTATTCCGTTTCGAGTTCTGGATAAGCATTTCCGATTGGTATGAACCATTCGTACGGAGAAATATTGAGTTTTCCGTCTTTAAGGACTGAGTTCTGACTGAACCCCTTAAGTATTTCCCGTTTTACCTCTAGAGTACCGAAAAGAAAGGCTTTATGAGCGTATAGAGCGAAGTTAAATGTCTTTTCAGTCAGTTCTAGCCATTTCTCGGCTCTCGCCTCGGTATCGCGTAAATTAGCCTTGAGTTGAAGTATTTTCTTCTCTAGCTCACCCTTCTCTTGGAGAAAAAAATTATCGCCAATCATTTCTCGGTATCGCATTCTGATGAGTTCGTCGAGTTCGCTTTGAGTCTTCACGAGCGTCCTGTTTTGCATTTCGTAGATTTTGGTCCTATCTTCAATTTCTTTATCGTTCTGTTCGTTAAGAACTTCTAGCGCCCAATCTCTAAACTCGGGCAGAATCGTATATTTTTCAATTTCGTTTTCAATTTGCAGCTCGATATTTTCCAGCGAAACGGTTTTCCTCTGAGAACAATTAACTTCCACTTTTTTGCGGGTGCAGAAGTAATACGTAAAACTTTTGAGCTTATTATCTCTTTTAATCAGTTTAATCTTCTCTATGGCGGTAATCATGCAATTACATTCACCACAGTGCATGCATCCCGTGAAAGCGAATATGTGTTTCTTGGGCCTAGGCTTACCCTTTCTTCCTAGTAAGACTTGAACTCTGTCAAATTCTTCAAGTGTTACAATGGGGTCATGTTTGCCTTCGTATAGGTTCCCCTTGTATTCGATAAGACCCGCATAGAATGGATTGGTAAAGATTCTATAAAGGGTGCTTCGAGACATTGGTTTGCCACCTTTCTTTTTGGTTTGTCTAGTTCTGAATCCCCATTGATTGTTAAGAATTTCAAGAATTTGTGGTGGCGTGTAGTTTCCCGTGAGCATTAAGTCCCACGCCTTGCGGATTAAATGAAAACGCTCTGGGTCATTCAGTATATAGTTTTCCCCTCGTAGTTCTGTTTTTGTGTTGAGATACCCCGAAGGAGCCGAGCCAGGAAGCCACCCCTTTTGCCGCTTTGTGTTTAGGCCTCGTTTTACCGCAACACTGCTGTCGTCCGAGTATTTTTTGGCCATTCCAAACTCAAGTTGAAGCATGAATTTGTCCTCGGGTGTGTTGCGGTAAACTCGCTGCAGAGTTTTAACTTCTACAAGTTTACTTTCATCCATTGCGGTGACTATCCACCCTCCATCAAAGGCATTTCGAGCCAACCTATTTGGATGCCAAACCAAGAGCCCTCCTGCCTTTCCCGACTCTATTTGTTGCATAACGTGGTTGAAGATAGGCCTACCGCGCTTAAAGGCACTCTGGCTTTCACCTTTCTCGCTGCCGCCGAATCTTTCAATAACCTTGAGGTGTTCACGTTTTTCTATAGCTGCTAGCTCCCTCTCTTGGTCATCAAGGGAGAGCATCTGTCTGTCTTCGCTCTCGGTGCTTTTACGGCAGTACAGAATATATTTAATTTTCTCGCTTTCTTGTTTCATAAACTCAAAGGGCGGTTCTGGTTGACCCAGCCGCTTGCCCACACGGGTAGCCTTCTGGCAGAACCGCCCTTTCAGGGTAGAAGGCAATAAAAATCCGTGTGGATTTGCTTCGGCGGGTCAACGATTCAATTGTACCACTTTTTCTCAACATATAAAAGCATCTAATCACTTTAGGCGAGTTATTTTTGCGATAATATAATTCACCAAATCTTGGTTGGACATACCTGCGAATTTCATCTGAGTCTTATCTTCAAAATCCTCAAAGGTTTGAAGCCACAACTTAACTTCTTGTGCGCTCCCTGTCTTCAGTATTTTCTTATAAAGACTCAAAACGACCCTAGGTGTTTTCTCGCGCGCCCATTTCGTTAATTCTCGTTTAACTTGAGAGTTGAAATCGACCCTTTGTTTCCAATCGGAAAGCGTTGCGTTATCAACCTTTAACTTACTTGCCAATTCTTTTTGGGTCTTCGGTTTCCTAAGTGGGGCTGGAGTCGCAATCCACCTAATAAATTCCCCATATTCGTTTGCCTTCAAGGGTATACTATTTTTGGCTTGTTTTGGCATATTTTTAGTAGTTCTTAGGAAACGAAAATTTTTTAGACAGTCCCTTCCTCAGTGTTGCATAATCTTTACTAAAAAGAGGAAATCCTCCTTTCTTTTCTTTATTTAATCTTTCTTTACTTTCTTTCGGTGACGGTCCTTGTCTGTAAATAAGAGATTTTCGATTGACTTCAGTTGGTGCGCTGTTCACTTTTCCGTTAGTGTGCCACCTACTTTTTGGTAGGTGCTTTGCTAACAATCTAGTAAGCAGTGTATTAAATTTTTCTTGGTCAAATAATTTACTTCGATTCACCTTCCACTCATCTACGTTCACGTTTACCGACACCAAATCGTCTCCTTGATTCCACTCAATCACGCGACGACCCGCTAGAGTTTCCAACTCTTCCCGAATATCGCTTTTATAAATTCCCGCAAGTTGAAAATCTGTAAGTCTGATTTTTGCTGAATTTCTTTGTTTGCAACCATGGGTTAGCCTAAGAACGAATAAAATAATTCTTCGCTGTCTATCTGTAAAGTTGTAGACGTATAGGCTGTCCAAGAGGGAGTTTATAATTTTTGTGAATCCCTTATTTCTAGTCATCTTATTACGTTGTTGCCTTACGGCGTTTTTGCAGACTTTTGTATTCTTCTTGTGTCATCGGGCTAAACACCAATTTCATCAAATTCAGCAAAGCCACCCCTTTTTCCAAGGCCTCTTTCTCGTTTATGTCTTTCCCAAACTGTTTTTTGTATAATGCCTGGAATTTTTTGATTTGAGCCTGCGATAACATCACCTTTCAGATTACACAGTACTCATAGCTTAAAAAATGCGGAAAAACTTTCTTGCAAAGATAAAAATACCGCAGATTAGAGCGGCGTTTTTTAGTTATCCACTTTTTAAGTTTTTTTAAGCTGCCTTTTTGTCTTTATTCAACCTTGTTTGAAACGCCTTCTCGCTCATAGGGATGACTTCAATATTCGGCCTTATATACCCATCCTCAATTTTTAGAATCTTAGTCACTCTGTGTCCGAATTTTGAATAGAGCTTGCATTGTTTGTTGGAATTGAAATAGTCGAAAGCTCCTTTGTGCTTGGATGCCTCAAGGTCTTCTTCCCCCGAGGCAACCCGAAATAGAAAAGACCAGTAATCTTTGTATCCAACGTCGAAAAAGTTTTTGTAGTCGTCGTTTATAACAACCTTAATACGTCTACCCTTGGGTTCTACGAGTATTAGTTTCTCGATTGCCTCTGATTTATACTTCTTAATCCTTTTCGTACCATATGCAATCTGGTAGGCCTTGTTGAAATCCTCTAAGCTGGAGACCCTAATTATTAAGTTTTCGTATATATCGGCGGTAGGTATGTTTAGCGCAACGGCGGTTGCGGTCAAAAGAAGCGATGGAAAATTGCTATTCCCAGTCCGTAGCATTTCTTCGTTGAAAACTTTAAAAATTGGTTTGTTACAGCGGACATTCGCTGTCTTTAGCGCCATTCGAACCCCTTGATAATCCCACCCCTGCCTCTTCAGTAGTAAGAGAGGGAGCTTTACAATCTTCCTTTCTGCATCAAAATAATCAATCTCTATTTGGTCCGAGATAAGCTGAAGCATCCTTTGCATCCGATGAGAGTTGGTTTCAGAGGAGGTAACGTTTTGCATTGTTCTATAGTTAGTAATTTACTAACTATCCACGTGATGTTCAATGCCTTGCCTGACAAAGCCGTTCTTTAAAGCTTCATAAAAAAGTGGTTAAATTAGATTGAAAATTAAATATGAGCCTAAACTGCGCCAGAATGGCGTGGCAGGGCGTAAAAAAGCCCCACAAAGGTATTAAGCTCCTCGTCAGAGCACCTTTGTGGGTCATATGGGGAAACCTATATGGGTGGCCGCAAGGCCATCGCTGGCGGGGAGCTTTGTATTTAAAGGAGTCCTCCTCTAGCTCCAAGTTATGGAAAGAGAAAGTTCCGAGAATAAAAATAAATCATTACAGACAAGAGACTGGGTTGTTAGCAAGAATATTGTTGCGGGAGTTTCCCTGGTAATCGTTGTGGCAGTCTCAATTACTGCCTTAAAGATAAGCACAAACGAGCAGAAAGGAACTGATGGTGGATTTGCGCTAACAGAAGAAGAAATTACTCGAATATCAAGGTCCGTCGTTGCTGTTCAGTGTTTGTATGATGAGAACGATGACGGACAGTGGGACGATGCTATTTATGGCTCGGGAATATATATCGGCGAAGCCTTTATCAGCAGAGAAAGAAGTAAAACCTTTGGGGAAAAATTTACTCTCTATGATGGATATGTCCTTACTAATGCACACGTCGCACAACTTAAAAGAAAATATAAAGAAAAGTATGACTATAATTTTTGCTCCATTGAAATCTCGCTACCAGAGTTAGAGCCGTCGCGACGAGGAATTTTCCCGTATGTATACGATGACAAGGCCCATTTTCTGTATGATGGTAAAGTTGACATTGCGCTCTTAAGATTTAGTACGGTGCTTCACGGGGAAGAAGTAGTAAATGAGACAAGTAAATTGGTTAACTTCGACCAAAATCTTTTGCGCAACAACATACTTCCGTCTTACCCGTTTTGTTCGTATGAAAGAGTTGTTGGGAAAAGAGTTTATATTTTTGGTTATCCAAGCAGTGCCTTTGAATTTGAAAAAATAGAAAGTAGTTTTTTAGAAGAGCCAACAACAATCATTGCTCAACAGAATCTAATTATTTCCGAAGGCATCATTAGTGGAGTAAACAGTAGCGGAAACTATTACACGACAGCTAGGATTGATACGGGGAATTCTGGCGGATTGGCAATCTCAAAATCAGGCGGAGAAATTTGCTTATTGGGAGTTCCGACATGGGTAAGCGAAGGCGAATACGAGAATCTAGGTGTTATACAGCCATTTTCTAAACTATTTACTGTTCTCCAGTCGTCTCTTGAATGAAATACACAGAAAAAATTAAAAGGTTAACATTTGGAGTATTTAATCTACTCGCTTTCACTGCTGTATTAGCCATAGCTTTCGGGGGGTTGCAGATTCCTTTCACAGGGGATTGGGCGTGGAACTGGATTCTTGGGTTGGTTTTCATTATTGGATTTTGGCATTTTGCGTATTCTCTTGGTCGGGATGGAAAAGACAAGCAAGTGATTCCGAGTAGGGAAGAAAATCCTCAAAACTTATCGAACGAGAAAGCAACAGGCGAAAGGAAAGAGGGAGAAATTGTTTTCCTCCCGACTTATCGCAATCCAAGTAGCCCGAAGCCGTACTGGGAGCATGACCCAGAGGACAACTTAATCAAAGTTTTAGAAGAGCTGGAAAAAGAAGAGCAGGAAAGACCCAGAATCCTCGCGCATAAGAATCACAACGTACCCCTAATTAAGTGTAGAAAATGCAGCACCATCTATTGTCCCCTGGAAAAGTATTGCCCTGAGTGCAAGGAGGTTGATGTAAGCAACGTTGAAATTCGAGAACAATGGCGGCGCGAGTTAATAACGTTTTCCGATAACTGGGGCTCGTCAGTCGAAGACGCTATTGTGATTAGAGGTGCAGAGAGCCAATCCGAAGGGATTGCCGTCGAACATCGCTATTTACAAGGCAAATATGGTGAGCGTAGAGAAGATTGGGATTTATTGGTACAGCAACTTATCCATGACGGCGGAAGAAGCTATGACCAAATGGAGCTATCTCTTCTGCCAGATGGCTTCAAAGAAACTTTGTATTTTGACATTACGGATTTTTTTGGTAAGCAAACGCCAGCATTGACGCGAGCAGCCGAGGAAATAATGAGTTATAAGGACGTCGAGGATGCAGGGCGCCAACTGGTCCAAAATATGAATGCCACAAGGAAAATTTCAGAGACCCTATTTGCTGTCTACTCTTACGTGTGCGAAATTTTTGATGGGAAGCGAGGTAGGTTTTTAGAAATTGTGGCCACAATAATAGGTATAATTTTTGGTATATATTTTCTGACACTTTTCGTAGCGGTTATCTTTTGGTTATATGAGAATTTTTGAAACCGCACAACATGGAACTGTGAGCGAGTGGTATCAAGCTGCGAAAGCGCAGGGCTATCTGGTGCCGCTCCCCAATGTGCCATGGACTAAGTTAACTAATGAAAGCTAAGAGTACGAATCTTTTAGAAGCATTTAATTTTCTCATAAAACATGGGAAAATCATCCTGGTTGGTAAATCTTACATCTACGATTTATCAGCCTCCAAATTATGGGATAATGGTTTCAATGGAAGAGAAGAAATTAACTCAAGCAGATTTCGAAAAACTTGAAAAAGAGTTTCTGACTAATCTCCAGAAGATATTTAGTGATATTACGGCTTCTATCAGAATTTTACGCAAGCGAAATAAGGCATTCGTCAAAAGCGAGCTGTGTTTAGCTTTTACTGCTGCCGATACTTTCTCCCGTTTCTATAAAATTTTTCAAGGTTCTTCCGAGGAAGAATTGGATAAGTGGAGTGAGGATAGATTCAAGGCTTGGATGCAGGACTTTGTATTCAATAACGCGAACGAAGTGTACAAAGTTCATAAGGAAGACATAGCTTGTGATACTGGCCTTGCGTGGAAACTTCGCTGTTCCTTACTGCACTTTTATGGGTTACCTAGTCCAAAAAGCACTGGCGGGAGAGTCGGCTTCATGGGTGGAAATCCCGAAGAAGTAATGAAGATGAGAGAGGAATTTAGTAAAAGAGGAAAACATATACAACTCGTACATCCGTACTGGTTAGTCGAGGCAATTTTGAGTGGCTTATTGGTACAGTTGCAGAGCATGGTGAAAATGATTCGAGAAAACCCCAACGCCTATATTAAGGGGGTAAGGTTGGCACACAAGATTATCATGTCCGAAGGTGCAATTTTTGTTGACATTGAAAAAATGATGCGACAGACGGGCATTCGCAAATGGAAGAGCAAAGTACAAACCCTCCTTGGTTACCTCCGAAAACGTATAAGTTAACTCTCAGGTGCCAAAAACCCCAAACGGAATAATTGGATTTTTCAGTTACAGTCTTGAAGACAAGCAGCAGAATAATTTTGACCTACATCACGCACGAAAAGTTTTTGACTTAAAAATCACCAATACGTTTCCTTTGGTTACTTTAAACAGTGAGGGCGAGCAATTTGTACAGAACAGTTCTGGGGGTATCGGGAAATCGTCCATTGAATTTCAGCATTTTTCTATCCCTCCAGACCTAGAAGTCCATCTGAGTGGTCCCGCAGGACATCAATTTTTCGAGACTGACCTCGTTGACCCCAAAACGAAGGAGATGAAAAGAGATTTTATTCACATGTTTAGTTGGCTAAGTAAGCCAATAGTGCACTATCAATATTTTCCAAAAGGCACTTGGTATGGTGCAGCGTTGATAACTTTGATACCTGGCCAAGAACATACTCAAAACACTGGTCTTTTCGTTGATTTTTTTGTGCATCGAAAACTCACTGATTACAGCCAGGCTAAAACCTTTCAGCTACAAAACCCAACCTGCTACTTTATGCGCCCAAGTGAAGAGAAATCATACCTCTTTGGCCCTTACGACTTTTATGGCGACGATGTTTTTAGAGGGAAAAATCCTAGCGTAAAGGGGGCAAATTTTTTCACTATACGTTTTGGTTTTTATGAGTGTAGAGATGGGAATTCGAAATTAGTAATACCCTTTAAACCAAGGTAATATTTCCAGAGGCCACGAGCTTTGGTTGTATTATAATGCCGTCTATGTCGGGCAAAACCAAATCAAAGACTAGCTATTAATTTACTACAAGATATGACAAGGAACAGAGCCATTTTTCTTGCATTCACGGGACAAGAAATTGAGCAGTCGGAGCACACCTCTGAAATACGGGATGGCTATGAATGCTGGAATCTCAAAAAATTTACTCTAGCCGAATTTATTAAAGCGCTTCAAGGCAAGATACCGCCAGTTAACGATAATGTCCTTCGGAACTATGCGAGAAACGAAGACAACACACAGGACATATTTGGTATTACCGAAAGACTTTTCAAAGAGTGTTCTTGGGGCCTGCTCATTCCCGATAGCTTGGAGGATGCTGTGGGTAACTATGCGGAGACGATTTTCTTAGTTAACCTGTATTCTCCAACGTTTCTTTACCCACTATTTTATGCTGGCGACATGGGCATCACACGTCCAGTGCATGACCGAGAAATTTTCGAATTTGCCCACTATCAAAATCAAGCACCCCTTTTCAAAAGAAAGGAATTTGTTTCTTTCTTCAAGACCATGCTTCCACAATCTCAGTACGGGACATGGATGCTCTATCGTGCTCAGAGGTGGGATGAAGAGGACTGGCGACTATTCGTTGCGGGGATGCTTTTTTCTGGTCTTAGAGATTACGACAATAGAAAAACATCGTTTGGCTGGCAGAGGGAATCTGCTGATATGGGAGCGGTTCTTGAATCACTATTCACCGCAGGAGATTCTCACAACGAAGAGGTTGGATACAGATTGCGGAAGCGCGTAGCAGTGCTTTTGTCAAAGAGATTCCCATCAATCGAGGAAGATATTAAACAGCTCTACGCACAGCGGAGTGCATTTGTGCATGGAGCGTTTTTTGCACAAATTGCGCGAGATAGCAAAGATGCCTTTAACAATCTCCCAATTCCAGATTTTAACCTCTTGTATCAACAAAAAGAGTATGTCCGATGGGCACTGGTTGCCTATCTCCATCTGGCACAACTCGTAAAATCGAAGCCAGCCCCATATGGCGGCGCAACAAAGGTTATTAGAGTGCTCGAAAACTCAATTATAGATATGGAGTTGCGAAAGAAAGTCCTTGCAGATGTCGAGAAAGTTCTTTCTTTGTTGCCCAAACCGAGGGGATACGACGAGACTTAACGGTCTTTAGTGTAAGAGCTTTTAAGTACATAGGCACGAGCAAGGAATATTGATTAGCGAGTGGAAAACTGGTTTTTTCTACTCTCATCTGCTATAATATGAGTGTAAGTTTGACAATGTAGGTGTCGTTCGTACACGCAATCACGAATCGCTTCTTTCTCCCCGCTGGGGTAGGCAAACTGGGAAATCTGCAGGGAGCCAAATGAAATAAGCGACTAACCACGAAAGGCGGTTGGGAGATTTCAATCTAAGAGATAGCAATATCTTTTGGTGAAATCTCTTAGCCGCTTTTTTCGTTTTCGGGGAGGTCGAGTGAAAACGAAGAACGAGCTAATAGTCGAAAAAAATAACAAAAACAAATCTATGAACAATACACAAAATCTCGTAGAGAAGGCCATAGCGAAAGCAATAGAGCTTCACAAAGGGCAAGTAAGAAAAGGGGATGGCAAAATTCCTTATGTCGTGCACCCCTTTGAAGTTGGCATAATCGTTGCGCGATATACCAATAGCCCAGAGCTCGTTGCCGTAGCCATCCTTCACGATACCGCAGAGGATTGTAAATACCCTCTTGAAGAACTAGAGAACGAGTTTGGAAGCGAGGTAAAAAATATCGTATCTACGCTCACGGAGAATAAAGCAATTTCTGATTGGGCGGACCGAAAGATAGAAAACATTAAACGCTTGCGATTGAATCAGGAAGCCTACTTCATCAAAAGCGCCGATGCACTTGCAAATATGCGTTCGCTTCTCACGGCAATAAAGGAAGAAGGTTCCATTGTGTGGTCCCGATTCAACGCCCCGAAAGAAAAGAAGATGGATTACTTCAAGGTTATCCTTCAAGACACAGAGGATTTTCTTCCGAAGAAGCTCATTGAAGACTATGTCTCGGCCCTAAAAGACCTTGAATACTCAGAGTTTCTGGAGAAAGAATCAGCCTTTGGATTTGCGTAAGGAAAAAACGTCCGCTGTACAACTTTAGCAGCATTCTCAGGAGGTTATTTGAAAACACCTATCGAGGAGAGTACATTGAGATTGATATGAGAAGACACGTTATCGGTATTATGACCTCCCTCCTATTACTGGTCCCAATTGCTAGCTTTGCTCATCCTGGGCGAACGGATAGTTACGGATGCCACACGTGCCGCACGAATTGTCCTTCGTGGGGGCTAAGTTCTGGAGAATATCATTGCCATCATGCCAAGGCGTTACCACAACCAGAACCGCCTATTAGGAGCCGTTACGGCGAATATGGAACTGGATACACGGAGCCAGCGCCTGACTACGCGAAGCCTGTCTCGCCCGTAACTCCGACTCTCGCACCAAAGCCTGTACCATCGTACCAGCCGCAGTCACCACAATACGCGCCCGAACCCAAGGTAGAATTTTTGCAACCAAAAAAAGAAAGCGTTGACGCCGCTTCTCCATCCAACCAACTCCAAGAAATAGAGGAAAAGTATTCACCCTCTCAACAAGCGGCGGTAGTGCATAACAATCAACCTCAGGAGGGATTTTGGAAGCGACTGTTTGGTTGGTTCGCAAATCTTTTTGATTAGCCAATGAAAAAATTAATCGTTTGGATTCTACTCGTTAGTGGGGTTGTCGGAGGTATATGGTGGTTTAATTCCAATAATTCTCAGAGTTCTAAGACCAGTTTTGAGCGTCTCGATAATCCGAATATAGAACGCTCTTTCTCTTCAGGCGATTACGACTGTTCTGATTTTTCCACCCAAGATGAAGCACAGACATTCTTTGAATCAGAAGGCGGGCCTAGCGACGACCCTCATAATTTAGACAGAGATGGTGATGGTGTGGCCTGCGAGTCGTTGCCGTAAGACGTGAATAGGTTATACGGAAAAGAGCGAAATACACAAAGAATTAGAAGGTTTAGTGCATTAAGGAATTAGAGCGAGCAGTATTGACGATTTAAACCCAGACCATCACGACAGAGTCCAAATCGCCATCGGTCTCCTAAACGCTGAGTCGGCAGAAAAAATTACCAAATCCATAGACAAGTTAGTTGAATCAAATGAGACGAGCGGCAAAATAAGCGGTAAAGCGATATTCTGGAGCAAGGTCCTTACTATTGCACTAATTTGCGTTACCTTGATTGTGGGGTTGTTACAGGCGTACGTGATTTGGAAAACTTCAACTTTCGGCCAAGCTGAAACACAAGATTTTTCATCCGAGCCCACTCAATAAAAATGGAAACAGAAAACCTTTCTGCAAAGGACGACATTATTAGGGGCGATAAAGCCATCTTGGGCTATTTAGTTGAAAACTGTATATCTGCCTATGATGAATTGTGCAAAGTAAATCGAGAGCTTGTTGAGGGAATGGCACCAAACTCAAATGCCGACGTAAATCGTTTGGGTATGATGAACAGGGTACTTCAAGATTACGTAATTATTCGCGTTGGTGGACTGTTTGATAGGGTGAAATATAAGACAAGAGGCGAAACCGATGAAGTCATCTCTTTCGAAAAGCTATATTCTGGTGACAAAGGGCTTGAAAACGTAAAAGGGCAAGAA
Source organism: uncultured Candidatus Saccharibacteria bacterium (assembly GCA_964355785.1). Lineage (GTDB taxonomy): Bacteria > Patescibacteriota > Minisyncoccia > UBA6257 > 2-01-FULL-56-20 > CAYHEU01. The sequence goes on from CAYHEU010000002.1 coordinate 32,304, forward strand.
ATCATAAAATACATTATTAAGCAAAGGCATAATTTTACTGCACACACTAACCGAAATCATATAGAAAAAAACTTCCCAGTGACGGCCAAGATTTGCGATTCTAACCTAAAGACATTATTGGAAATCTTGCAAAAATTATTAAAAAGCTAATCATCGCCAACGAACCGTGAGTACCTCGATGCGGCGGGTTCGATTAAATCCCCCCAGATAAATCAGGTATATAAACATAACCTTTTCGCCTAGCAATTACAGTTCTAACGTCGTCTACGACCCCGCGCAGCCTAAAACAAAAACAGCCCCGCCACGGCGGGGCTGTTTTTGTTCGGCTGCCCGACACGAAGTGTTTAGGGCAATAATTTACTTCGCGATGGGATTTGAACGAGGTGTGGGTCGGCCTAGCTCGTGCCGGACGACCATAGGGAGGGGAAGCCACCGCTTTTATTTTCCGTCGCAGTCGGGAATTCAGAGCTTCTCGTAATATTCCCCAAGCGCGAAAAGGTCTCCTTCTCCCAACATTTTTCCGATGAGCTGGAATCCCACGGGGAGGGGAAGATCGCCTTTTATAGGAATTGATATTGCCGGGAGCCCTGCGAGATTCACGGGAATCGTAAAAATATCAGAAAGGTACATCGAGAGCGGATCTGCGGTTTTCTCTCCGATTGCGAATGCAGTCGTAGGAGAAGTGGGCGCGAGGATTACATTCACTTCTTTGAACGCATCGTCGAAATCTTTCTTTACCAGCGTTCTTACCTGTTGAGCTTTTCTGTAGTACGCGTCGTAGTAGCCGGACGAGAGCACAAACGTCCCGAGGATAATACGCCGTTTCACCTCGCTTCCGAAACCGAGCCCCCGCTGTTTAAAATAGATCTCCCGAAGCGTGCGGTGCTGGTGATCGGGGTTTGAAGCCCGAATCCTCGAGTAGCGGACGCCGTCAAAGCGGGCAAGATTCGCGCTCGCCTCCGCAGGGAGAATTATGTAATAACAGGAGAGCGCGTATTTGGAATGCGGAAGAGAAATTTCCTTGAACCGTATCCCAAGGGATTTCAGATCTTTTATCGCCGTCTCTACCGCGTCATTCACGCTTTTTTCAAGCTTGTAGGAAAAATATTCTTTCGGGATGCCAATCGTAAAATTCTTAATTTCTTCAAAAGACGGCTTCTTGAAACGTTTGTGGTGCTCCATGGGTAAGCTTGTCGCGTCCTGGGAATCATGCCCTCGGATTGCCCTATAGAGAATTTCCGCGTCCGCAACCGTTTTTGTGATCGGACCGATTTGATCCAAGCTTGAGGCAAGTGCGATAAGTCCCGAGCGGGAAACTGTTCCATAGGTCGGTTTGAATCCGACTACTCCGCAGAGCCCGGCCGGCTGGCGGATTGATCCGCCGGTGTCGGACCCTAAAGCTCCGAGCGCCATATGGGCCGCGACCGCCGCGGCTGATCCTCCGGAAGACCCTCCCGGAACTCGCCTTGGATCGTACGGATTCCGTGTGATCTGAAAGGCCGAATTCTCGGTTGAAGATCCCATCGCGAACTCGTCGAGGTTCGTCTTGCCGAGGAAAACTGCTTTGCGGTGCTTCAGTTTTTTTATTACCCCCGCATCATATGCGGCCGTGTAGTTCCCGAGGATTTTCGAGCCCGCAGTTGCGGGGAGTTTCTTTATCAAAATATTGTCCTTGATCGCAAGAGGAACGCCCGCGAGCTCGTCGATTTCTTCTCCCTTCGCGATTGCAAGGTCGACTTTTTCCGCGGCTCTTGCCGCTCCCTCTTCGTCCAAACTCAAATACGCGCCGATTTTCTTGTCAGCATCCTTAATATGAGAGAAGAACGTCTGGGCGATCTCAAGCGCCGAAAACTCTTTGCGGATAAGTCCCGCGTGAAATTTTTTGATCGTAAGATCCTTAAGCGCGTTCATATTATTCTCCGCCAGAGGCGCCCGCCTGCCGGACGGGCAGGGATCCGCCTTTGGCGGAGAAAACCGCAGGGATCTTGAGAAATCCGCCTTGTTCTTCGGGAAAGCTTTCTCTTCCGGCACCGCGATTAGAGTTCTCGCCTTCGGCGTCATCTCGGAATACATTCTTGAGCGACGTTCCGCCGCTCATCGGCTCTACTCCCCGCGTGTCAAGTTCCTGGAGCTCTTTGAAGTAGCCGACGATTTTTTGAAGATCCTTCAGAATTTTCTCTTCCTCACGAGTGTTGAGCTCAATGCGCGTGAGTTCCGTAAGATGTTTCAATGTTTTTTTGTTGATTGGCGAAGCCATAAGAATAGGACTTAGCAATTAGAATTTAGGACTTTCCGCCAAAGGCGGACCAGCCTTGGGCTGGAGGGCTTAGTGTGACGTTAAAATAATTTTAACGCGCTTTTATTGCTTTGACTAATTTTTTGAATTGCCTGCCGCGGTCGGCGTAGTTTTGGAACTGATCAAAACTCGCGGCGCCGGGTGAGAACACGATACAGGACTTTCCGCCCGAGGCGGATCCGCCTTTGGCGGAAGAACTTAGGACGTAGGACTTAGTAGTATACTTGTAGGCGGTGCGGATTGCCTCGGACAAGTTTTCTGCGATTGCGATTTTGACGCCACGGTTTTTGATGGCGCGGTGGATTTTCTTTTTGTTTTCACCGAAGAGAATCACAAGTCGCGTGCTTGAATTTTTGAGGGCCTTCGCAAGCGGCGCGTAATTCAATCCTTTGTCTTGGCCGCCAGCGATAAGGATGTGTGGTTCGTTTTTGAATGCGCCCACAGCGGCAGCGGCGGTGTGCGGGTTAGTTGAGGCCGAATCGTTGTAGAATTTCACTCCCGAAACGTTCTTTATAAACTCCAGGCGGTGTTCAAGTCCGCGAAAGCTTTTTAGCGTTTTCACTATAGTGCGGTCCGGGATACCGAGCGAACGCGCAACGGTTGCTGCCATTATCGCATTGCGGTATGCGTGCGCGCCTATGAGCTTCAAGTCTTGGGGATCGACGAAAGGTGCGGAATTTTGGGATACCAAAATTTTTCTACCCCTCCCTTTTGTTGCAATGCTTCTTGTGAGCGGATTGTCCGCAAAGAAAAAGACGAGATCGCGGGGATTTTGCCACCGAACAATGTTTGCTTTTGCGCCGTAGTATTCCCTTACGCTTTTATGGTGATCCAGATGCTCCGGAAAAGCATCAAGCACGACTGCGATGTGGGGCGAAGCGGGGAGATCATGAAGCTGAAAACTTGAGAGTTCGAGCACGACCCACGAGGTTTTTTTTAGCTTCTTTGTGATGTTGAGCGGGGATTCGCCGATATTTCCGGCAAGATATACGTCTTTGCCCGCCGCTTTGAGGATTTCATAGATAAGCGTTGCAGTCGTGCTTTTCCCCTTACTGCAGGTGATTCCGATGATATTGCGTGTGGGGGAGTGGGTGAAAAAAAGAATTGTTGCGCTTGAAAATTTCACCCCGTTGCACCGTGCCCGGAATAAACGCGGGTGCGAGTATGGAATGCCCGGAGTTCTGAATACAAGATCAAAACATTCAAGATTTTTTAAATAGTCCGGGTCGGTTTTTTGATCAAGAATTTCAATCTCCGCTTTTTTGTAGCGCGGATGTTTTTTAATGAAACGCAGAACTGATTTCCCTTCCCGTCCGAAGCCGAGAATCGCAATTCGCATGGTTTAATTGTACTCCCAATTTTTGGGAAGTGTCGTGGAGCGGAGTATTTTCTCTTTTTGAGAAGCTTTCGGAGTCATCTTAAGCTTGGTTTTTTGCATAGCAAAATTAAGATGACGAGAAACAACGGGCGTTTCGCCGCTGGAGCGAAACGAACCGCGGTTCTCAAAAAGAGAAAATACGAAGCATGTTGCGGGGGCCGGAATCGGACCAGCTTCTGGAGCTTATGGGGCTCCAAGGGAAACCATTCCCTGCCCTCCCGCGCTACTTATTGTATAGGGGATTCGTAAAGTGTCAAAGATAGAACAATATTTTTTGATATTATTTTGTGCACACCCAGCAAATTTTCTTCCTAAACCGCACTCTGTTATAATTATCAGGCAATGGAAAAAGTATCACACAAAACTGCGGCACTTGCGGTTTTTTTTGTGCTCGTCACCACATCTCTTTTGGTTGCCGCAAGGATTTTTGCTTCTCACACGACGGCACCTCCGCCAACTCCAGTTTCCGAGAGTCCAAAGGCCAAGAAACTTCGGGAGGAGTTGACCAAAACCCCGAATTTCCTACAGTACACCGAATATAAGATGTTGCGCCACAAAGAAGCACCCTCCGCATATACGTACGATGATTATCGACTCAAGCCAAGCGGCCAGTCGCCTCTTTCTCTTGAACGTAGCGGCGGTCTTGGCGCGCTCGATTATTTTTCTTCATCAGCGCTGGGAGGGAGTATTGATGTCTTAACCGGCGCAAGGGCAATCGATGAAAGTTTGCAATTAGGTTCTATCAGCCAACCGGGGGGATTTCGCTCGGCGGGCGATTTTGATCGTCAACGCATCACAAATGCGCTTCGGCTCTATTATAGGGACAAAAAGATATACCCCGACAGGCTGGATCAACTTGTTCCCGCATATCTCTCGGAGGTGCCTTCGGGTTTTCAGTATCAAAAGACCGGCACATATTACAATCTTCAGTTTGTCGGTTCTCCTGTTGATACCTTTTCTATATCGGCGATTTCTTCCGTGGATCTCAAACCCCACCCGTGGGGAGAAATGATAAAAGGAAAAAACTTTTCCATCCCATCTATTTTTTCCGTGATTCCGAAAGATTACTTCGCCACTTACTTTAAAGAGGGCGATAAACTTTCGAGATTGGAAGAGGTGTTGAATGCGATGGCGAAATCAGCCGGTAGATTTTACGGGGTGGATGAGGCGCTCACTATAAGAAAGAATGTGTTTCGTCGTCTTGGTATTAGCGACACGCGCGAGATAAACGATTTTGTTCAAGACGTTGCATTTATTTCATATGATTTATCATTTTATCCAAGTACCGATTATGCCATTATCTTCAAAGTAGATTCATCGCGCCTTGATGAATTTACACGGAAGTTTCTTTTAGGGCCTTCCAATTTGCGCGGAACCGTTGGGGAGTATTACGCGGTAGTAACGACACCCTCTCTCCTCGAAGATCTCAAGACAACATTGAGTGATCCGTCGCGCTCAATGGCGAAAGCAGAAGATCTTCACTTTACGCTTGCGACCATGGACGAGGACTACGACGGCTTGGCATACATTTCCGAAGCGTTCGTCCAAAAACTCACCGGTCCAGCATATCGTATCAACGCGGGGAGAAGAGCGGGAGCACTCCAGGCGCTCGAAGCCTTACAGTATGCGGTCTTTGCTTACCGCGATCTTACGGGAGCGTGGCCTGCGACTTTAGCCCAAATGTTTTCGGAAGGGTATCTCGCCGATAATACGGTTGCTGAAATCGACAGTTATTCGGTGGATGGCGAAGGTGTCGTGGAACACAGGGACTGGAACAGCATTTACGATCCAATACCAGTAGGGAGAGTGCAAATCGATCAGGTGTCTGCGATGGAAAAATCTTTTTATGAGGCATTCCGCGACAATTATCAGCGATACTGGCGCGGATTTATTGATCCTATAGGAATTACCGTCGCCGTCCGTGACCAATTGAGGTTTCACACCGTTATCCTCCCTCTGATCGAAGAAAGCCAATATAACTTTATTAAGGACGTGTTCGGAGGAAGTCCTCTTCAAATGAATTATATTATGAAGCCGGATAGGATACCCGCGCTTCAGTTTGCGGCAAAGTTTGATGTTGACGGACTTCTCTACGCGACAAGGGATTTAGGAAATTTCTTCTTCGGCGCTGGATCGAATCGAGATGAGGAGAATCGCGATACCGTGATTGATAAAGCGAAGAAAGACTTGGCAAAGGCGATTGGATGGGACGGTGATTACAGGACTATATTGGATTTTGTCGGGAACGAAGTGATGCTCGGCGCTGGCGAGGAGGTTGTGTTCGAGCTGAACGATATCGGGAGGCTTGATTTCTATCTTAGCGTGGCGCTTAAGGATGTCGAAGCGGCGAAAAAATTTTTGGAGAAGTCGTTTGCTGCCCTTGGAAAAAGTTTCGGAGGGGAGCGCGGCGTCGGCTTAGGATTTTTCTCAATTTCCACAACGAAACCGCTTAAGAATACTTATAATGGCGTTGATTTCTACCTTATCCCCACCGGTTTTACGAACATCTACTACACCATCGTGGGTAATCGGTTCTATGGCACTATATCCCAGGATGCCATGAACAAAATTATTGACGGCTG
>CAYHEU010000003.1:0-31965 GCA_964355785.1 uncultured Candidatus Saccharibacteria bacterium
GCGGGAGCATTTTTGTTGTGGCTCCCCGTCACCGACGTGTTTCATCTTCTGTAGTTTTTGCTTGTTTTCCTTGAGAGGTCGGAAATCGCGCGGTATGATACTAAAACGCCATTGTGGTAGGGCAGGAAAATGAGGGTTTGTGGCGCGCAAAGCGCTGGGGTGGCGAAATTGGGAGACGCGACGGCCCTAGGAGCCGTTGAGAGTAATCTCGTGGGAGTTCAAGTCTCCCCCCCAGCACTTTGCGTGGGACTCACTCTGTGAATCGTCGTGCCCCGAATGGATTCGCTTGTCCGGGATATTTTCAAATGACCTTGATGAGAAAGAAAAAACTTACCTTCTTATTTATCACGTTCGCCCTGCTTTTTATTTTCGGAGTTGGCGGCGTGGTTTATAAAAATATCGGCGCATTGTCTAAAAACGAAAAGCCGCGATATCTGGGGTCGGATAAATTATCAGAAGAAGGATATGAAGTGGCGAAAGAAGAATTTTTAAAATCAGTAAACGACAAGGACCCCGCGATCGCTCTCGCGGAGCTTCGAGAGCGCGTGAAGAGAGATGATTCCCTGCTCCGCTCTTGTCATGCGCTCGTACACGAGGTCGGACGCGCTTCATATGAGAAGTATCGGGATTTCGGCGAGGCGATGAAATACGAGGACGAGATATGCAACTCCGGCTATCTGCACGGAGTCATAGAAGCCCATTTTTCAAAAGCCCCCGATGTCTTTGCGGCAATCAAGACCGTTTGCGATCCGTACCTCCCGGAAACATTCTTAAGCTGGGAGTGTTATCACGGCATCGGCCACGGCGTGATGTACTACACCTCAAACGATCTGCCGCGTTCTTTAGGAATGTGCGATTCGTATGACAGCGATTTTGCGCGCGCGACCTGCGCGAACGGGGTTTTCATGGAAAATTTTAATAGCGACCAAAAGCTTCACCCCTCGAAATTTCTGAAGAGTGATGACCCATTCTACCCATGCGCCGAGCAAGCAACTCGCCATAAAAGAGACTGTTATCTTTATGCGCCGGCGTATTACCTTGGTCTCAAGGAAAATGATTATGTCGGCGCTTTGAAGTGGTGCGATGGAGCAGAAGTTCCTTATAAATCCGCTTGCGCGCAGGGCGTTGGCAGCCAAGCGATAAAGGAGAATATCAATAATCCAAAGTTTGTCGAAGAAATATGCGCGAGCAATGAATTAACACAAAGAGCCCCATGTATCGACGGAATGGTTCGTTTATACATTAATCATCACGGCTCGCTCGCGCCCGCAAAAATTTTGTGCGGACAATTAAAGCCGTCGAATAGGCAGACCTGCTATTTTTCTGTACAATCAAACTCGGGATTGTTTACGAATTAGATTCGTGCGTGTCGGCTTCGCTTTGTAAACTGCGAGTTTCAATGCAAAATAATTTTAGAATTCTGAAATTCGTTGTCGGAGTCGCGATATTCTTGAGTTTCCTTTACATCACCTCCGTGATGCTCGATCCGGATCTCGGGTGGCATCTTCGGGTGGGAGAATGGGTGTTCGAGCACAAGGCGGTGCAGCGGGTTGATGTCTCGAGCTACACCATGCCGGGTTTTCCATGGATTGATCACGAGTGGCTCGTGAATGCCGGCCTTTGGTGGCTTTATTCTCAAAATTTGTGGTGGGTCGTTGTTTTCCTTTTCACGCTTTTTGCGTTTATTCCTGTTCTTGTGTGGCTCGTGAGGGCCGATTCCCGAGCGAAGGTCGCAGCCGTGATCCTCGGATCAACGTTTCTCTTGAGTTTCATCGGAGTGAGGCCGCAGATCCTCTCGCTTTTCTTCTTCTTTTTTGTATCCGAAATTCTCTACGCGCGGCTGAAGGGGAAAAGATCTCTTCTTTTACTTCTCCCCCTGCTTTTCTTTTTGTGGGTAAATCTCCATGCGGGATTTTTCGGGGGACTCCTGTTTTTTGGCGCATTCGTTTTTGCCGACTATGTCCGGGCTTTTGTCCGCACGGGAAGACTCGATGACCGTGAAGCCGGATCTTCGCTTTTGATCTTTTCCCTAAGCTTTTTCGTCACATTCCTCAACGCTCATGGCGGTCGCATTTACAAAGAAATCCTCTCGGTTATTTTGCCTTCGTATACTTCAAAATATATCGTCGAATGGCAGCCGGCGTTTGTTTTGAGTAACATTGCGGTGCCTATTTTTATAGGCGTTTTTCTATTTTTCGCCGTAAAGTTTATCAAAAAATATCCTCTTCACGTTTTGTTTACGAATTTCCTGTTCTTTTTCTCATTCATAAAGACGGTGCGGATGGGTCCTTTATTTTTGGTTTCCGCGATGCCACTCTTATTTTTGGGAATCGACCTCGCGTTTTCCGAGGCAAGGACTGCCCTTCACAAAACGCCGTTTACGGGGAACATACAGAACGTCGCGAGAAGAATTTGGGGTGGGGTGTTTGCAGTACTCTTCTTGCTCTTGGGATATGGCGTTCTCGGCTACGATACCCAGCCGTTTCCGGGAAAAGCAGTTGCCTTCTTGAGAGAAGAAGCGAGGAATGGCAGTCTCGGCAATATTTTGAACGACTACGGTCTTGGCGGGTATCTGTCTTGGAGGGCTCCCGAGATCAAGATTTTTATAGACGGCAGAATGCCGAATTGGATCGGGGAGGACGGAAGTTCCGCGATGAAAGATTATGTCGCCATATTTTTTTCGGGCGACGAGGATATGCGGCAAGAAGTTTTCGAGAGGAGGAAAATCCAGACCGTTTTTCTTAAAAAGGGCGTGGCCGCTTCGGAGGAAAGTCAAAAAAAAGACGAACGAAATATTTTTCGCGGTCTTAAGGCTCATTTAGGAAAAAGCTCTTATGTGAGGCGCCTGGTAAATTTTTTAAAGAAAGGAGTGGGACAAGATCTTTCACGTGCGCTCCTCAAAGAGGGATGGGAGAAGATCTACGACGATGAAGAAGCTGTGATCCTTAGATGCCGGGAGGAAGTATGCTCGTACTTAAAAGGAGGTGCGTAGCAAGATCCCTCTTTGGCCTATTTTCCGTTTGACGATCTTCTGCGGGCGTGGAACGCCTGATGCACCTGCCTCAGCTCTTTATTTGTAAGGTGCGTGTACACTTGCGTAGTGGAGATATTTGCATGACCAAGAAGTTCCTGGACGGAACGGAGATCCGCCCCGTTTATAAGGAGATCGGTTGCGAAGGAGTGCCGGAGCTGGTGAGGGTGGATTTTCTTCGAGATACCGGCGGCGGCGGCACGGCGAATCAAGAGCCGCTGCACCGCCCTCTGCGTGATTTTCCCCAATACCTTTGTACTGCTTTTGTCGAGGCTTACGAAGAGCGCGGGATCGGCATCGGTGCGCTTCCCGAGATATTCCTTTATCGTTTTCTTTGCGCGCTCCGAGAGGAATACGATCCTCAATTTGCCTCCTTTGCCGCGCACCGTTATCTCGCCCCGTGCGAGGTCGATATAACGGTCAAGCGAACAGAGCTCGGAGAGCCGGAGACCGGTTGAAAAGAAGGTTTCAAGGATCGCCTGATCCCGGAGCGTCCGAAGATTCGAGCCGGGGAGGGGCGCGAGAAGCCGTTCAAGATCGCGGTAATCCAAAACATCTATTTCGCGCAAGGGAATTTTTGGAAGCTCTATTTTTTCCGGAGCGAGCACCTTTATATCGCGCTTCGCAAGGTATTTAAGGAGGTTTCTCAAGGCAATCACATAGTACCCCTGGCTTACCTTTTTGAGGTCCCTGCGCGCAAGATTGAGGCGGAATTTCCTCACGAGTTCATCGGTGATCTCTGAAGGGGAATTTATCTTGCTGAATTTAAGAAATTCTCTAAGATAACGCTCATAATTCTCTCGCGTCTTTGGCGAACGATTTTTTTCTATCTCAAGATAGTTGAGATAGTCATCAAGATATTTTTCGATTTCCGTCATCGAGTGATTTCCTTACTCTCATTTTACGACACTTGGACGTGCCGCGAAATAGGGGGAGAAGGCCCAAAAGGTTGCTATTTCCTGGGAAATGGTGTACCATGAGGCGAATGCTCACAAAACGGGTAAAGTCAAGAATTGTCGGCGAACACCGGCGTCACGAGAAAGATACCGGATCGGCGGAAGTGCAGGTTGCGATGCTTTCGCGACAGATTGACGACCTCGCGTCACATCTCAAAAAACATGCAAAAGATAACCACTCCCGACGGGGGCTTTTAAAAATGGTGAGCCGCCGGCGGCGCCTTCTGAATTACTTGAAGAAGAAGGATCAGAAAACATACGAGAAGGTTGTGAAGAAATTGGATTTGAAGAAATAAACTTTAATGAAGTCCACGAGCGCCTTTGAAAGCCAGCGCGTCGGAATTTTTATCGACGTTCAAAATCTCTATCATTCCGCGAAGAATCTCTATCGTGGCAGGGTAAATTACCGCGAGCTTATCAAGCACCTTGTCGGAGGCCGCAAGCTTATCCGCTCGATGGCGTACGTAGTGAAGAGCGAACACGCTCCTCCAGAAACGACCCCTCGAGGGGAGCGGGCGACATCTCCAGAAGCTGCATTTTTTGAAGCGCTCGAAAATGCGGGTCTCGAACTGCGGCTCAAAGATCTTCAGATATATGCGGATGGTATGAAGAAAGCCGATTGGGACGTAGGGCTCGCGGTTGACGCAATCAGAATGTCTTCTTTTCTCGACGTTGTGATTTTGGTTACGGGAGACGGAGATTTCGTCCCACTTGTCGATTATTTGAAATGGGGGCTTGGCCGTTTGGTTGAGGTCGCGGCGTTTTCAAGAACCACATCCTCGCGCATCAAGGAAGCGGCAGATAGATTTATCGCAATCGAGGAAACTCCCCGGCTTATTATCAGGAAATGAAGTTTGTAAAAAAGGAATTTACGACAGAGGTCGCCGGGCGAACCCTTACGCTCGAGGTGTCTTCGCTTGCCCAGCAGGCGAACGCCGCCGTGCTCGGCAAATACGGCGATACGGTGGTGCTCGTGAGCGTCGTGATGAGCGAGAGGGACGCCTCGACCGATTATATGCCTCTCAAGGTGGATTACGAGGAACGTTTCTATGCCGCGGGGAAAATAATCGGGAGTCGTTTTATCCGCCGGGAAGGGCGCCCGTCGGAGGACGCAATTCTTACCGGTCGGCTGGTTGATCGCGTGATCCGGCCGCTTTTCGCGAGCCGCCTGCGGCGCGAGATGCAAGTAGTTGCAACAGTGCTTTCGTATGACGAAGAGAACAGGCCGGATTTCGTGGCGCTTATGGCGGCATCGACCGCGCTCGCGATATCAAGCATTCCATGGGCGGGACCTGTGGCGGGAGTGCGTGTCGCCAAGGTCGGCGATCGTTTTCTCGTGAACCCGACAAATACAGAGCTCCAGTCGACGGATTTTTCGTTTGAGACGTTTGCGGCGGGATCCAAGGGTCTTATCAATATGATCGAGCTCGGGGGCCGCGAGGCGAAAGAGAAGGAGATTCTCTCTGCGCTCGAGATCGCCCAAAAGGAAGTTGACCAACTAATCGATTTTCAGAAAGGAATCGCGGCGGAAATCGGGAGGTCCAAAGCCGAAGTTGCGCTCGCGACGGCCGAGCCTGCGCTTCAAGATGCGGCGAAGAAATTTTTGGCGAGCCGCCTCGAAGACGCCGTTTATGAAAAGGAAAAACTCGAACACCGCCGGAAGATGCATGCGATAAAAGAGGAGCTTGTCGCGCATCTCACGGAGAATTTTCCGGATGCAATGGCGGAGAAAGGATCCGCGAAGGCGGAGCTTCTTTTTGAAGAGGCGGTCGATGAGCTTGTGCACCGCAATATCTTGGAGAAAGACAAGCGTCCCGACGGGAGGGGACTTGCCGAAGTGCGGTCTTTGGACGGCGAGGTTTCGCTCTTTAAGCGAACGCACGGCTCGGCGGTTTTTATGCGGGGAAATACGCAAGCACTCGCGATCACGACCCTTGCTTCGCCCGGCGCCGAGCAGCTCGTCGAAACGATGGTCACGACCGGCAAACGGCGCTTTCTTCTCCACTATAACTTCCCGCCATATTCTGTGGGTGAGGTCGGGACTTTTAGGGGTCCCGGCCGCCGAGAGATCGGCCACGGGGCGCTCGCGGAGAAAGCGCTGATATACTTAATTCCCTCGAAAGACGAATTTCCCTACACCATACGGGTTGTTTCCGAAATTCTTTCCTCGAACGGTTCTTCTTCAATGGCAACGGTTTCTGCCGCAGCTATGTCGCTTATGGATGCGGGCGTTCCCGTTCCCAAAGCCGCCGCGGGAATCGCGATGGGGCTTATGAGCGACGAAGGCGGCCGCTATAAGATTTTGACCGACATCCAAGGTCCAGAGGATCACTACGGGGATATGGATTTCAAAATTGCGGGAACGAAAGACGGGGTAACCGCGCTCCAGCTTGACGTGAAAGTAAAAGGAATCACGCGCGAAATTATCGAAAAGACGCTTTCACAAGCGAGAGACGCGAGGATCGAAATTTTGAAATTTATCGAGTCGGTAATACAAAAGCCGCGCGAGAAGATTTCTCCGTATGCGCCGAAGATTATCGTGGTAAAAATAAATCCCGAAAAGATAGGTCTTGTAATCGGGCCGGGCGGCAAAAACATCAACGGCCTTATCCAGAGAACGGGAGTTACAAGCATTGATATAGAAGAGGACGGGCGCGTGTTTGTTTCCTCTCCGGATCTGGAGAAAGCCGAAACTGCTGCAAACGAGATCCGCGCCCTCACCAAGGAATACAAGGTGGGAGATATCATCGAGGGATCGGTTATAAAAATTTTGGATTTCGGAGCGATCGTTGATTTAGGAGGCGGGCAGGACGGAATGATCCATGTTTCCGAGCTCAAAAATGGTTTTGTAAAGAACGTAACCGACGTGGTGAAGGCGGGAGATTTTGTGCGGGCGAAGATTGTGAGGGTTGACGCCGACGGTCACATTGGGCTTTCGCTGAAGCAACTCGAAAAATAAGATTGTTCATGGCGCCTTTCTTCCCACGCGAGCTCTGCCACGTGGTAGAATGAGTGTGCATGCCGAGCGAGATATTTAATCCAAAAGAATGGACTCCTGATCCGAGTTCAGCGAGAATTCCGCCTCCGCCTCCGGAGCTTAATGTTCGGACGATGCAGTCCGATATTGAAAGCATGGCGCGCCGAGGAGGAAATTTCTCTTCGGGAGGCGGGGTAGCTGCGACGCCCCCGCCGTTCTCTTCGGCTCCGCAAGTTCCCATTCCGGGAGGCGAAGGAGAGCGGCCTCTGATAGTAAGTTTTCTCACCCCGAGGATTCTCATTGTTGCGGGATCCGTTGCCCTTCTTGCGATTTTCAGCGTCGCAGCGTATTACTTTTCTACGCTTATTTCTCGGCGCGAGTCGAGAGGAGTAACCCCGCCGACAAATGACCAGCCGCTCGTTAATCCCGAACTTGAGCGCCCCGTTTTTGAACACCAATCGCTTTTCCGCCTGCCTGTCGATCAAACCCTCAATCTCGAGCTAAGAAGCGGGCCGGTAACAGACGTCTCCGAGCTCCAAACGTACAGCCAAAAACTTTCAAACCTCCTTTCAAGCGCGCGGGATGGCGGTTTTTTTGAAGCGAACATTAAAAACGAAAACGGAACACCTCTTTCTGGCAAAGAATTCTTTTCGATCATCGACGCGAACGTAATTGACCCAAATTTCCTCGAGGCGAATTTCAATCCGGATTTCACAGCGTTTGTCTATAAAGAAAAGGGAACGCTTTTCCCCGGCTATGTGCTGAGTCTGGAGCGGGGACTTACCGCGCTCGTGCTTCAGACGGAAGTGCTCGGCCAAATCGAGGGCGCCCGCGGCTACACGAATCTTTTCACGGGTTTTCCCGGCGTTGAGGCAGGCGAGGGATTCAAGGACAAGCAGATCGGAACGCGCCCCGCGCGCTTCCTTACGTTCACATCGGACGAAGGGAAAATCTCCGAATTCTTATATTCGTGGTTCAATTCCACGAGTTTGGTTTTGAGCACGTCGGAGAAGGGGCTTACGAAGGCATTCGAGCTTTTGGGGAGATAATTTTTAACTTTTGACTTCTTTGAACCGGCGGTTCGCCGACTCCAGCGGTCGGCGCCTGCCTGCGCGCTCGGTGCGGCGAATCGCCTTCGGCGATACCGAGCTCACCGTACCTCCGCGAGCTTCTCAGAAATCAAAAGTTAAAAATTTGGCAGAGGATTGATGGTAAAGAAAAGCCGCTCCATATGAAAGGCGCGGCGTGTGTGAACGAAGTTGTTTGTGATTCACGGTTTTCTTGTGAAGCCAGGAATGATAAGCTCGGTTCTTTCTTGATGCGAGGAGCCCTCCAGTATAAGTTTCCTACCCTGTTCCGCGAAGGCACGCCCAACGAGATATCTTTCGAGAGCTTCTCGAACAATATCTGCCATACTTATTCCACGATTCCTGGCGATTTCTTTAAGGTTCTGGTGCAGTTCATCACGAATTCGCACTTGAAAATTCACGATGGGCTTCTCCTCTAACGATGCGATGAAAGGAGTTAAACAACCGATCTATTTATAAGTTATTTTAATATTTCTGTCAAGGAAAAGACGCTAGGTCTTTGCTTCTGTCTCCTTTATCGTTTTCCGTGTTTTACTCTCAATTTCTTTAAGCAGTTTTTTGTCCTCCTGGAGCTTTACGCGAATGTTATCAAATCCCACCCCCAATTTTTCTCCTTCGCACGTATACGTTGAGCCGGTTTTTGTCACCACGCCATGCTTTAACGCGGCGTTCAATACATCCGCTTCATAAGAAATACCCTTGCCGTACATAATGTCGAACTCCGCAAGTTTGAAGGGCGCGGCAACCTTGTTTTTGACGACTTTCGCCTTCACCCGGCTTCCCACCACATCTTCGCCTTTCTTCACTTGCGCAATGCGGCGGACGTCGATGCGGACGGAGGCAAAAAATTTGAGCGCCCTCCCTCCCGGCGTCGTTTCCGGATTTCCAAACATCACCCCGATCTGCATTCTTAGCTGATTGATGAAGATTATCATCGTCTGGCTTTTTGCGGTGATCGCCGTCAACTTCCGGAGCGCTTGGGACATCATGCGTGCCTGAAGTCCTATGAATTGCGCGCCCATCTCGCCTTCGATTTCCGCCTTCGGGGTGAGGGCGGCGACGGAGTCCACGACTACAACCGAGATTATTCCCGAGCGCACCAAGCTTTCCAATATATTCAACGCCTGCTCGCCATTATCCGGTTGAGAAATCAAAAGATCGTTGATCTTCACGCCCAAGCGTGCGGCATATTCGGGATCCAAGCCATGCTCGGCATCAATGAATGCAGCTTTCCCCCCTTGCTTCTGTGCTTGCGCGACAACATTCAAGGCGAGCGTTGTTTTTCCGCTTCCTTCGGGGCCGAAGACCTCGATAATCCGCCCGCGGGGAAGACCGCCCACGCCAAGCGCGAGATCAAGCGAGAATGAGCCCGTCGGGATCACCGCCACGTCAACTTTGCGGGCCTCGCCGAGTTTCATGATCGCCTCCTCTCCGTACTTCTCGCGGAGATTTTGAAGGAGATCGTTGAGTTCTGTGTTTCCTTCTTCCTTCTTCTCTTTTTTATCAGTCATGCCCACAATTGTATCAAAAGATATCCGTCTTAGAAAGGCGTGTTGCTTGCGGGAAGCAAGGGAGAATAGATGATCTGCCGGACCACCTTCGTTTCCCGCCCCAAGAATCGCTTCGCAATTATCTCGAAGGTGTTGAATCTCGACTTGAGCGTTACGCTTTCTTGAAATATACCCTTTTCTCCAAGTGGTATGTTCTTGCCGTTTATGAAAAGCTGATCGGAATTCTCCGCGTATCCACGGATTTCAAGTGTTTGCTGCGTAGTTTCGCTTCTTTCCGCCGAAGGATTCTCCACGGTTATGACCGGTTTCCCCATTATCTTGGGAAGCCGCCACCCGAGAAACGCAACAAGGATGAGAGCTGCGGCTGCGATCCAGATTTTCTTATCAATGGGTTTTTTGGCGAAGCGGTTTTTTGGAAGTTCGTCGCTGGGGCCAGAACTCCAGATTACTTCTTCTTCCTTTAGTCGTTCCCACCATGTTTCGCCGTTAAAATCGAGCACCTGACCAATGCGTATCAGATGTCCGCGGAGGTAGGGCGCCGCAGGAAGCTTTTCGTAGCGGCCGGCGCTCAGGTGCTCAATGTCTTTGAGATTTAATCCGGTCACATCCGCGAGTTTTTTTGCGGTGAATCCGCGCTCGCGAAGCCGCTCGTTAAAAAATTCTTGGAAATTGACGTGTTCAGTTTCATTCATAAATTTGTTTTAGAGATCCTCGATTTTTTCCATAAAAACCTCCCGGGGTTTTGCTCCTTCCCCAGGGCCGATAAGCCCCCTGCCCTCCATAAGATCGAGGAGACGTGCGGCTCGCGCGTACCCCACTCTGAGCCGTCGCTGGAGGAGAGAGGCGGATGCTTTTTTCGCTTCGCCCACCACGCGCACCGCTTCGCCCAAGAGATCGTCATAGTCGCCATTCAGGTACTCATCGAATCCTCCTTCGGGCATCGCCGCCTCGGCGCTCACGGCGAAGGAAGCCTCCTCCTCCGTTTCTTCCCGCACGTTGTTCTCGCGGATGAAGTCCGCAACTGCGTCGATCTCCTCTTCGGGAATATAGGCGCCCTGGATTCTTTTTGGCTTTGAGAGTTCTGAAGAAATGAAAAGTAAGTCGCCTCCGCCCAGGAGTTTTTCTGCGCCGCCCGTGTCAATAATCGTTCGCGAATCAACCTGGCTTGCGACCTGAAGGGCAATGCGGCTCGTGATATTCGCTTTGATGAGCCCCGTGATTACCTCGACCGACGGCCGTTGAGTTGAGAGCACGAGATGGATTCCGGTTGCGCGCGCCATCTGTGCCAGCCGCACGATTGATCCCTCAACCTCGCGGCCGTAGGAAGTCATGATATCCGCGAGTTCGTCGACGACGATCAAGATATAAGGAAGTGGTCCTTCGGCTTTGCCCTGCCCGCCCGCCTGCCGGTCGGGCAGGTTCGAATTGTAACCCCTCACGTCGCGACTCCCTGCTTTAAGAAGCAAATCGTAGCGGCGCTCCATTTCGCTAATCGCCCAACGGAACACTCCCGCAGCCTTTTTACCCTCCGTGATTACGGGCGAGATGAGGTGCGGAATATTCTCGTAGACCGAGAGCTCAACGCGTTTCGGATCGATGAGCATGAGCCGAAGCGTCTCCGGCGAGTTTTTGTAAAGGAGCGAGATGATTAAAGAATGGATCGCCACCGATTTTCCCGAGCCGGTTGCGCCCGCGACAAGGAGATGCGGCATCCGATCAATGTCGGCAAATATCGGTTCCCCAGAGACGTCGCGCCCAAGCACAAACCCCAAAGGGCCCGACCCCTGGAATTCCGGGTATGCCATGAGGCTTCCGAGTCGCACGAGCGCCGCGGCTTTATTTGGCACCTCGATTCCCACAAGTGATTTTCCCGGAATCGGAGCTTCTATGCGTATCGGGTGTGCGGCAAGAGCGAGGGCCAAGTCTTGGTTCAAGGCGGTAATTCGGGAAAGTTTCATGCCTTCGGCGGGCTTCAGCGTATAACGGGTAACCTTGGGGCCGATGTTTATTTCTCCCATCTCGACGGGAATGCCGAAGCTCTCAAGCGTTCGCTTGATAACGTTTGCATTTGCGCGGAGATCACCCGTCGTCGGTTTGTCAATCGCCGATTTGAGGAGCGAGAGCGGCGGAGGAACGTAATTTTTAAATACTTTCTGAACTTTCGCCGGTTTATTCGTAAAAGAAAACATTTTCTCTTTTTGAGGTTCAACCCCTTTCTCGCCCTCTTCTTCGGACTTCTCTTTCGCCTCCTTCGTCTCGCTCGCGGGCGGAGGCATTTCTTTCTCTTCCGGGAGAGTTATGCGAAGATCCTCCTCCTTCTTTGGAAAACGGATTTTTAAAGGGAGATCGAGGGTCACAAGAATTGCGATGAGAACGAGAAAGGGGTGAATGATAAGCGCGGCAGTTTTTCCGAAAGGAATGCGGAGCGACCCGGTGACGAGGCCAAGCCAGCCGCCCTTTCCCTCGAATATGAGTTCAATGAGTCCGAGCACGGAGAGGAGAAGAAGCGTACCTCCGGCAAAAGTGATACCCGCAATTTTCTGCCGTTCGGAAAAGAGAAGAACTCCCGCGACGAAAAGAAGGCTTCCCGGGAGCACGAAATATCCCCAACCGAGAAAAATGCCAAGCCCCTTATAAATCAAGGTGCCCAAAGGACCCGCATTTTTGAAGCTCGCGAGGAAGAAGATCACGGCGAGCACGATCAAAATTACTGCAATCACGCTCTTCTTCGTTTCGTGTCGAAGCTTCGGCTCCCTCACGCCATTTCTCCCGCCTTTCTTGTTCCACCTCTTACTCATTCCCATACATTTTCCTATTAATAGAGTGAAAATTCAAACCCCGTCACCAGACCTACCCGCCGTATCCGTGAGCAGTTCGTCCTGAGCTCACTGTTGAAGGACTGGCGGAGCAGGCGGGTCGAGCACTGCAACGCTCAGTCGCTTTCCATCGCTCAGCGTGGAGGTTAGCAAAACTCCGATTATTGTTTTATTGTTGAAAGATCCTGTCTATCCTCAAGCGTTGATGAAAGCGAAGCCCCGTCACCACAACAAGCACTGCATTTTCCTCAACGCAATACGCGCACCATATCCTGCACGATAAACTCGGGGTACAAACCGCCATTCTTATCACCTTTTTGAAAATGAATAGGCGTTGGAGTGCTTGTTTGGTGCGGGGCGAAGTGCTTGGCTCGCCCCGTAGAGCAACTGCGATTGGTTTCACTCAATATAGTGCATACCGAATGATGATAGAAAATATTGGTACCACGTGATGACCCTACGGGAGAAAGAAGGTGAAACGCGGCATTGTAATCGCAGTTGTCATACGGGGCTCGGTGCGGGGTCAAATGCAATTATATATAATAATATATAGAGAAGACACATAATGAGAAAAAACTTTAAAGATAAGGAGCTTATTGTATTCGATCTGGACGGAACACTCACCGAAACTAAGTCACCGCTCATGCAAGACGTAGCGTTTCTATTAGTAAGGTTATTGGAGCAGAAACAGATCGCTATCATTGGCGGCGGGCGCTATAGGCAGTTTCGCGCCCAATTCTTAAAACAGTTTCGTGCCCCGAAGGAACTTCTCGGACACCTCTATCTGTTCCCGACCACCGCGACTGCGTTTTATCGTTATCGGCACGGATGGCGCAAGGTGTATGTCCACGAGCTTTCGAGGCGCGATCGCGCCAACATTAAAAAGGCATTCCACGCGGTGCTTGAGGAAATTCACTACGTGCCGCCAGACAGGGTATACGGTCAAGTGATTGAAGACCGTCGCACTCAGGTGAGTTTTTCGGCACTCGGACAAGACATTGTGGCGCGGCTTGGCGCAAAGGGCGTACGTCTGAAGAAAGAGTGGAAGCGGAAGCATACGGATATTAAAATGAAAATCGCGAAGCTTGTGGCTCGGCGCTTGCCGCACCTCGAGGTGCGTGCCGCCGGTTTTACGACAGTTGACGTTACTAAACGGGGGATCGATAAGGCCTACGGATTGCGCCAAATTCAAAAGTACCTTCATGTGCCGATTAAAGAGATGCTGTTTATCGGCGACGCAATTTTTCCTGGTGGCAATGATTATGCAGTAGTTAAAACGGGGGTTGATTATCTCAAGGTGTCGGGACCCGCCCAGACCAAAAAACTCATAAGGAATCTCTTAAAATAAGGACCTGTATTATGGAAAATAAGTGCATTGCGTGTGAGTTGACGAATGAAAATTTTTTGTTAGAATGATATGTCGGAACGCTTTTGAAAGGAGGTGAGTATTATGCCTAGTCGTCCTAACGGTAAGGGCCGATCAAAAGCGCCTTTCGGTCTCACTTTCCAGCGCGTATTGATCTCGGCTCGTGCGAAGACAGCGCCCGCCGAAAG
This sequence comes from uncultured Candidatus Saccharibacteria bacterium, assembly GCA_964355785.1. GTDB lineage: Bacteria > Patescibacteriota > Minisyncoccia > UBA6257 > 2-01-FULL-56-20 > CAYHEU01. The sequence continues at coordinate 13,934 of CAYHEU010000003.1, forward strand.
GTATTGCGAGCTGATCAAGGGAGTTCGCGATGGAGACATCGAGATCCAAGAGGCGCTCGAGGAGGCCTACTGGCTCGCCAAGGCCGCGTAGGCGCAAGGCGCCGACGCAACACACGGGGTTTTTGTGAGTACTTCGGTATTTACGAAACCCCGTCTTTTTTTATATTTATAAGAGAGATTTGTTGACACGTTCGACAGGGCTCAGTGTCAATCCTGAGCTCATCGAATGGATTGACACAAAACGTGCGCCAGGCGTATAGTGTGGATATTAGAAATTAAGAATGCCGGAATTTTTTAACAGCTCGCTCGGTTTGAAGCTCGCCGTGAATCAGGTGGTCAAGGAGATCATCCGTTTTATGGAAGCAGACCGAAGGCGGAAATATAAAGTTACGATAGGAACGGATTCCGAGCGGCTCCCCGACGGCAAGGCGGATTTCGTGACGGCAGTGGTCGTTCATCGTGTAGGGAACGGAGGCCGCTATTTTTGGCGCCGCATCCAGCTCGGAAAATTTCATACCTTGAGAGACCGCATCATAAGAGAGGTGCTTATCTCTCTCGACGTCGCAAAGCGCATTCTCGTTGCGCTCCGGGAAGAAATTAATCTCCCTCCCGCGGAGCGGCTCTCGCTCGAATGGGATTTTGAAGTTCACGCGGATATCGGGGAGAACGGCGAGACCAAAACCATGATCCAGGAAGTGGTGGGTATGATCCGCGCCCATAATTTTGAGGCGCGAACAAAACCATCGAGTTACGCAGCGAGCACTGTCGCCGACCGCCACGTATAAAGGGCTTTGTCCAAAATTTCGAGCCGATTTCGATAGCGAAGAAATTTTGGGGACAAAACCTTTACCGAGCACATAAGGCACTTATGTGCTCGGTGCTCATTCTTGCGGCCACTCGGGCTGCGTGATAGAATTACTTGCCCTCGCGTGCAAGAATGGCATGGACACATTAGTTTTCGATATTGAAACGCAGAATTTCTTCACCGATCCGGGCGTCGGGTGGAATAATTTCGATGCCTTGAAAATTTCGGTCGTCGGCGTCTACTCCTACGAGAAAGACAAATATTTTTGCTTTGAGGAATCCGAAATGGAAAAAATCGCGGAACTTTTTCGTGGCGCGCGGCTCGTGGTGGGCTTCAGTATAAACCGTTATGATGTGCCGGTTTTGAACCGATATTTCCTGGGTCTCTCGAGGAAGGAGAACCTTGATCTCTGGAAGAAGGAGCGGGTGGATCTTCTTGAAGACCTCGAAATCGCAACCGGGCAGAGAATCAGTTTGGGAAAACTTGCAGAGGCGAATCTTGGCGTCGGGAAGGACGGCCATGGCGCCGAAGCAATTGCGCTCTACGAGCGCGGGGAAATCGAGAAACTCAAGGCGTACTGCCTAAACGACGTTCGGCTCACGAAGGAACTCTATGATCTTTATCGAGAAAAAGGGGAGTTTGTGGTTCCGGACCAGAAAACAGGCAAGCTCGCCAGAGTGAATCTCAAAAAACCACAAAGCTATGCGTCTCTATTTTGATTACGCCGCCTCGACACCGGTCGATCAAAGGGTGACGGGGGCGATGAGCCCCTATTTTAGAAGGAAGTTCGGAAATCCCGGGTCCCTTCATTCCTTCGGGCAGGAAGCCTTGGCCGCGGTCGATCGCGCGCGCGAGACGATCGCAAGAGCAGTAGGAGCGGATTTCAGAGAAATGATTTTTACGGGGTCGGCGACCGAGGCGAACAATCTCGCTATAAAGGGGCTTTTCCGTGGCGCGAAGAAAATCGGAGCAATTCGAGGCAAGCCGCGCGTGATTGTTTCCTCGATCGAGCACGAATCCGTGCTTGAGGCGGCACACGCGCTTAAAGAGGAAGGCGCAGAAATTGCGTATCTCCCCGTAAGTCGGGCAGGAATCATCGATCTTTCCGAACTCTCCTCTCTACTCGACGACCAGACCGTCCTCGTCTCGGTGATTGCGGTCTCAAACGAGGTTGGCGCATTGGAGCCGATCGCGCGAATCGGAGAGACGATTCGGAGATGGAGAGGATCGGGGGTATTTCCTCTCTTTCACTCCGACGCGGCGCAGGCGCTCCAATTTCTTGATTGTGATGTTCGGGCGCTCGGCGTCGATATGCTCACGCTTTCTGCTCACAAAATTTATGGACCGAAAGGCATAGGGGCACTGTACGTCAAGAATATAGAATTTAGGGGACAGGATTTAGGGGGTTTAAAAAAGAGAAGGGAGCGCCTACCCCTAAATCCTAAATCCTATTTCCTAACCCCCCTCGTTGTCGGCGGCGGGCAGGAATTCGGGTTGCGTTCAGGAACGGAAAACGTGCCACTCATAGTAGGATTTGGGAAAGCGTTGGAACTTGTCCTTGAATCTCGTGAGAGGGAGAGCCGACGAACACAAGATTTGAAAACGCGTTTTTTTGAAGGTCTTCGGAGCATTATTCCGGAAATAGCGATAAACGGACCAGAGCTCCGAGACGGAATTCCCCACATTTTAAACGTGCATATTCCCCACCAAAAATCCGAGGATTTGCTCCTGAAGCTTGATCTCTCCGGGATTGCGGTTTCCGCAGGTTCGGCGTGCACCGCCCGCGCCGCAGTTCCGTCTTATATCCTTCAGGCGATGGGGTACTCGCGAGAGCGCGCCGCGTCAAGCCTCCGCATAAGTTTTGGAAGGCAGACTACGAAGAGGGAAATTGACAAGGCGCTCAAGGTCATTAAAATGGTAATGAAAAAATAATTTTCCATACCCACATGGCGACTCAAAAAAAATTCTTTGCACTTTTTGTGCTTGCGGTTATTTTGGGCGGCACTTTGGGATTCGGGATAACCGCCTCAACCGCAAGAGCGAATTTTCTCGAGAATCTCTGGAAAAGCATAGTGAGTCCGTTCCAAAGTAGAACCGCGCCGCAGGATGGACTTCCGGAAAATTCAGCAACAACGAGGGAACCGGCAAAGCAGGTTCCGCTCTATAAACCCGCAATTGATTACGAGAAAGCGGTTATTGGGGCGGTCAAGAGGGCGTCGCCCGCAGTCGTTGCGATTACCGTTTCCAAGAATGTGCCGATTATAGAAAATTGTCCGTATAATCCCTTGACCGACCTTCCTCCGGAGCTTCGGCAGTTCTTCGGCGGTGAATTCTTTTTCTCACGCCCCTGCGAGCGCGGCACGGAACTCCGCGAAGTCGGGGGCGGAAGCGGGTTCGTTATTTCTTCGAACGGAATGATTCTCACGAACAAGCATGTTGTAAGCGACGAGAAAGCGTCTTACACGGTTTTTACGAACGACGGAAAAAAGTACGACGCGACGGTGCTCGCCCGCGACCCGGTGCAAGATCTCGCAGTGATTAAGATTTCGGCGACGAACCTTCCGACCGTCGAGCTCGGAGATTCCGATTCAATTGAGCTTGGGCAAACAGCCATCGCAATCGGGAACGCGCTTGGAGAGTTCAGGAATACGGTTTCGGCAGGAGTGATTTCTGGTCTCGCACGCAACGTTACCGCGTCGGGCGGGGGATCGGTTGAGACCATTCACGGGGTAATCCAAACAGATGCAGCAATCAACCCTGGAAATTCCGGCGGTCCGCTCCTGAATCTCCGTGGCGAGGTGATCGGCATCAATACGGCGGTCGTTTCGGGCGCCCAAAACATCGGTTTTGCAATTCCCATAAATCGCGCGAAGCGCGATATCGAATCAGTAAAAACAAAAGGAGAAATTCAAGTGCCGTTTCTCGGCGTTCGTTTTGTTCCGGTAACCTCGGATCTCGCAGAAAAAGAGAAACTTCCGGCGGACTACGGTGCGCTCCTTCGGGGAAATGAGGACGGTCCGGCGGTCGAGCCGAATTCGCCCGCCGCGAAAGCGGGTCTTCGGGCAGAGGACATTATTCTTGAGCTGAACGGAAGGAAAATAACAAGAGATCTTTTACTTACCGATGTTATCTCGGAGTTTAACGTGGGCGACGCCGTAACGCTCAAGGTGAGCCGCGGCGGCAGAGAAATCACGCTCAAAGCAGCGCTTGCGAAGCGCCCGGAGTAGGATCTTTTAGGAGGTCTTGCGTCAAGATCTTCGGAATATTTGACAGCCGTTATATAATATAGAGAGAGAATATCTCACCACTATGCCTAATTTCCATCGTTTTACCATCAAAGCGCAAGAAGCGCTCCAGTCGGCGCAAGAGCTTGCGGGGCAGAAAAACCACGGGGAACTGAAGGCGCTCCATCTTTTGGCAACCTTGATTGAAGACTCAAGCTCCCTTGTGCAGCCGATTCTTATGCGCTCGGGAGTGAATCTGGATAAACTCACGGAGCAGATAGAAACAGAGTTAAGCCGATTGCCGAAGATCGTAAGCGGTTCAAGCGTCGGCCAACTCTATCTTTCGCAGGGGGTAATGCAGATATTGGATCAGGCGGCGAAAATCGCTTCCCAGCAGAAAGACGAATTCATCTCATGCGAACACCTGCTCTTGGCGCTCCTCGAAATTCCCTCTCCCGCGCAGACCATGCTTCAGCAATTCGGCCTCAGGCGAGAAACAGCGATACGGACGCTCGCACAGCTCCGCGGATCGATGCGCGTGACCGACGAAACCCCCGAGTCGAAATTCCAAGTTTTGGAAAAATACGCCATCAATATTACCGACAAGGCGCGCGCAGGAGAACTCGATCCCGTAATCGGGCGCAACGAAGAACTCCGCCGCGTGATCCAGGTGCTTTCGAGAAGAACAAAGAACAACCCGGTCCTTATAGGGGAGTCCGGTGTCGGAAAAACTGCGATCGTCGAAGGCTTGGCCCAGCGCATTATATCGGGAGAAGTTCCCGAACCGTTGAAAAACAAGGAAGTTATCATGCTTGATTTGGGATCGCTCATTGCCGGAACGAAATTCCGTGGAGAATTTGAAGATCGTCTCAAGGCGTTCATTAAAGAAATAAGGAACTCCGCCGGACGCCTCATCCTTTTTATCGATGAGATTCATATGATTGTAGGCGCGGGCGCCGCAGAAGGAGCGGTTGATGCATCGAATCTTCTGAAACCGGCGCTTGCGCGGGGAGAGCTTCATGCAGTCGGGGCAACCACGATCAGAGAATATCAGCGTTATATCGAAAAAGATCCTGCGCTCGAGCGCCGTTTCCAGCCAATTATCGTTGAAGAGCCGAGCATTGAAGACAGCGTCGCGATTCTGCGGGGACTCAAGGAGAAATACGAAATCCATCACGGAATGAGGATTAGCGACGAGGCGATTGTTGCGGCTGTTCAGCTCTCCGCGCGCTATATCACCGACCGGTTTCTTCCGGACAAGGCCGTTGATTTGATTGATGAAGCCGCCGCCGCGCGAAAACTCGAGAGCGAAAGCCTTCCGAGCGAAATCGATAAAATCCGCCGCGAGATTACGCGGCTCGAGATCGAGCGGCAGGCTCTTCTAAAAGAGGGGAGTAAGACGAGCGCGCGCGCCAAGGAAATCGCGAAGGAGTTGAAACAGCTCAAGCAGGAAAACGATGATCTCTCGGCAAAGTGGCACGCGGAGAAAATCACGTTCGAAAATCTTCACCAGCTTCGGCGGAAGATTGATAACTTGAAGCGCGAAGCGGAGACGGCAGAGCGTGAAGGAAATCTCGAGCGCGTTGCGGAGATTGTCTACGGGCAGCTCCCGCAGGCACAAAAGGACTTCGAGGTTTTTGAGAAGAAACATTTTGTGCCCGCGGCGCAGAAACGGAAAAAGGGAAAAGAAGAAAAATTCTTGAAAGAAGCGGTGGACAAAGAGGACGTTGCGGCGGTGGTCTCCGTTTGGACGGGCATTCCGCTCCAGAAGATGCTCGAGTCTGAAACCGAGAAATTCACCCGAGTTGAGGAAGTGCTCCGGGCACGCGTTGTGGGACAGGACGAAGCGGTGAAGGCCGTCGCAAGTGCCCTCCGGAGGGCGCGTGCCGGCCTTGCGGACGAGAACCGGCCTCTGGGATCCTTCATGTTTCTCGGTCCCACGGGGGTTGGGAAAACGGAGCTTGCGCGGGCGCTCGCGGAGTTCATGTTTAACGACGAGAAGGCGCTCGTGCGGATCGACATGTCGGAATATATGGAGCGTCACGCAACCTCGCGGCTTATCGGTTCCCCTCCCGGATACGTGGGGTATGAAGAGGGAGGGCAGCTTACCGAAACCGTGCGACACAGGCCCTATAGCCTCATTCTTTTTGATGAAATCGAGAAGGCACATCCGGAGATTTTTAACCTGCTTCTCCAGATTTTGGACAACGGGCGCCTCACGGACAGCAAAGGAAAACAGGTAAATTTCAAGAACACGATTATTATCATGACCTCGAACGTAGGGAGTGAATATCTCCGCGCGATGTCGAATCTTGGATTTAGCGCGGCGGGGGAGGAAAAGATTCAGGAAGAAGAGTTGAGTTACCGCGATAAAATAACGGCCGCACTCCGCGAAACGTTCCGCCCCGAATTTCTGAACCGCATCGACGAGGTTACGATCTTCAATCCGCTCCGCCCCGCGGATATCGAAAAGATCGTAGAGATTCAGCTCCGTTTCGTCGAAAAGCGCTTGGCGGAGCACCGCATTAAAATCACGATCGACGGGGCCGCCCGCGAATACTTGGCGAAAAAAGGTTTCGATCCGGAATTCGGCGCGCGCCCGCTGAAACGCCTTATCCAAAAAATAATTTTAGACGAACTCGCAGATAAAATAATACGCGGCGAACTTAAAGATGGTGGCAAGGTTAAAGTTAACTTCAAAGCTAATTCCCTGGTATTTACTACTTAAGGCGATCGCCTTGGGTGCGGCTTGGGTTTTTCTCCCGTTCTGGGTTTTCTTGCTTTTCGCGATTTATTTCTATTTCTCCTCGTTTTTCCAGTCAGCGAAACTCTTTTGGCCATTCCTTCTCACGCTCGCATTTGCGTACGTGTTCGAACCCACGTTCCCGCACGCAGTTTTCTTCGGCGCCGCATTTTTTCTGATATTCGGAATCAAAGATCTTGCATTCATCAATCGGCTCGCGGCATACGAAATTCTCGCATTCCTGCTCCTCTTTCTTCTTTCTCTTAATTTTTTTCTCACGTTCGGGAGTTGGGGAAATTCTTGGATTTTTCTTGCCTCCTTGGCCGCAAGCGTGATTTTTTTCATTCTTGCGAAAGGACTCGTAGATTACGGAGAATTTTCCGTAGACCGGGCGAAGAAGATTGCGGGGATCGGGGTCGCGGCGTTTCTCCTCTGGCAACTCAGTTGGGCAGCGATATTTTTACCGATAAACCCCTTTTATCAAGCGGCTCTTGTTTTTCTCTTGGCTGCGATTTTTCTCGACCTTCTCCTTGATTATTTTGCGGGGCGCCTTACGAGGGAAAGAATATTTGCCGAGTTTATTCTCTTTATCGTTTTCGGAGGTCTTATATTCTTCGGTACCCAATGGAGTTTATAGCCGATTTCATTGACACGTTCGAGAGGGCCGAGTGTTAATCGGATTGACTTTCTTGGTCGGTTCACCTATCACCTATAGAATAGATATGAAGAACATGTCCCGGATTACAAAGGTGATTATGCCGGTTGCGGGGCTTGGGAAGCGATTGCGCCCCCTTACCTTGAAGACGCCCAAGGCGCTTGTTCCGGTCATGGGGCGGCCTCTTTTGGACTATATCCTCGAAGAAGCGCACGAGAGCGGACTCTCGGAGGCATTCCTTGTGGTAAGCCCCCAGCATAAAACGCAGTTTGAGAGTTATATTGAGAAGAACAAGGAAAGATTTAAAAAACTGCGATTCAAAATTCTCGTTCAGCGGGAAGCGCTCGGAAACGGTCAGGCGGTGCTCGAGGGAGCAAAAATAGCGAACGGAGAGCCCATGGCAGTGAGGTTCTGCGACGATATTTTGATTCACGAGAAGCCGGCCCTTAAGTCCCTCATCGATCTTTTCCGAATCCACGGGGCGCCCATATTCGTGCTTGAGCGGGTTCCGAAGATTTTGATTCCCCACTACGGCGTTGTTGCCGTAAGGAGGAAGCTTACTCCGCTTCTCCATGAGGTAAGCCGTGTTGTTGAAAAACCAAATGTTCGAGAGCTGTTGGGGACCGAGGGGTTATCGAACCTTGCGGTTGTGGGCGCATATGTGATCACTCCTTCGGTCGTGGAACACCTAAAGCGCGTCGCGCCCTTTGCTCCTCCTCTGGGAGACGCGCTCCCGATCACCTTGGGGTTCCATCACGAGCTTGCAGAGGGCAAGAAAGTTTATGGATGGGAATTCCCGGGAAAGCGGCTTGATTGTGGCACACTCGAAGGTTTGAAGAAGGCAGAAGAGTTTCTAAAATCTATTACCCCCGGAAAATAGTCAAAATTCGGCAAGCCCGATAATCTCTTGCCGGATTTACCATTGGATTGACTTTGCCGGATCCGCGGCTATACTTAACTTCCATTATGGAAGTTGCCGATTTCCAAAATTTTGCCGGGAAAAAAGCCTTTGAAATCGCGTACGCGCTGTTGCGTCTCGCGCACGCTTCAAAAAGCGCGCAGTTTCGCGATCAACTTGAAAAATATGCGTTAGAACTCCTCGATGTGTCCGTGAGGGAAGAATACGGAATGGCAAGGAAAATACTTGGAGCCGTTGATTATCTTTCAAAGCTTGGTTCGGGGATTGGATTCATGAGTTTTGGGAACTCAGAAATTCTCTCAAGCGAGATTGCCGGATTTGATTCGGCAATTAAAGAATTTGAGAATTCGGCAAAGTTGCCGGATATAAGAATAGAAGACCTGTTCTCTAATATTTCTGTGAAGACCGCATCATCCGTGAGTCATGTTGAAGTTGGAGAAGCCTCTATCGTAAGGGAATCAGGCAAAGATGATTTCGAAGGAGAAGAAAACTCTGCAAGCATGAAAGCGGCAATGCGGCAATCGGCAATTCTTGATAAAATCCGGCAAAGCGAGAATTGCCGGTTACGGGATTTAGAGGGGTCATTTCCGGGAATAAGCGAGAGGACGCTCCGTTATGATCTTCAAAAGCTTACCGAGCAGGGGCTTCTTGAACGGCTTGGCTCCGGCGGTCCCGGAACATTTTATAGGGCTAAAACTGCATAAGAAGCTATTTTTATCCACAGATTTACGTAACTTTTCTCTCGCCCACGCGTTATAATTATTTAGAAAGTTCAGAGTGAGGCTGAACCTTTTTCTTGAGGTTTTAGGACTTGGGTTTTAGGTTTTAGGGCAAGAATTTTTCGCGCTCTAACACCTAATACCTAACACCTAAATCCTCGCAAGTAGCCTCGCTCTCCAAAGCGAGTTTTTCTTTTTTAACAAGATAATAAGATTGTTCTCCGAATCTCAAACGCCACCAGTCCCCCCGCCTTACCTCACAAGGCAGGGTGGAGAGGATCGGCGGTCGATCGAGGTAGGGGAGCAGTCAATCCAGAAAAGCTAAAGGTCGGCGACCACATACAAAAAAATTAGGTCGATAAAAAAATAAAATCTAGTCGAAAAGAAAATTACACATGAGTAAATTCAGTAAAAAGTTAGTTTCTGGAGCGCTCACCATTACGACCAGTGTTTGGTTGTCTGGCGCGCTCATGTTAGTTCCAGTGGCTCATGGTCAGTCAATAACTGACCTTCAGGCACAGATCTCAAATCTCTTGGCTCAGATGACATTGCTTCAGGCCCAGCTCAACGCTGCGCAAGGAGGAGCTCCAGCATCCGCCTATAACTTTACCCGCGACCTCACCGTGGCAAGTACGGGCGATGATGTAAAAGCTCTGCAGAAATTCCTGAACTCGCAAGGGTTCCCGGTTTCGGCAAGCGGCGCTGGTTCACCAGGAAGCGAATCGACATATTTCGGTTCAAAGACACAGGCAGCACTTGGGAAGTATCAGGCGGCAAAGGGAATCAGCCCCGCAGCCGGTTACTTCGGTCCAAAGACCCGCGCGTACGTCACGTCAGTCGTGGTAACGCCGGGCGGTCCGATTATCGTTGTTCCTGGTTCTGGCCTCATGGTTTCCGCTGCGCTTGATAATCCCGCTAGCGCTTCCCTTCCGAAGGGTGCGACAGGCGTTGCATTCCTCAAGTTCAACATAAGCGGAAGCGGCACAGTTGATTCCTTGGTCTTCAAGCGGACCGGAATCGGCGCGACGGGCGACTTCGCCTCGGGCGGCGTCTACCTCTACGAGGGCGGCACGCGCCTTACGAACGGAAAGACCATCAACTCAACGAGCCACGAAGTTTCCTTCGCCGGCCTTAACTTGGCGGTGAATGGAACACGAACCCTCACGCTCGTGGCTGATGTCGCGGGGGGTGCCACGGCCGCGAACCGGAACGGATTTACATTCGTTTCGGGAACCGGTACGCCCACTCTCGCAGGCACGGTAATTGGCAGTGAAATGGGGATCGGCGGTCAGTCGGTTGGCGGCATTGTCGCTGACAACATCGGTTCTATTGGGAACCCGTCGATCGGAGAACAGGGAGCAAAACTCCTTGAGCTTCAGCTTACTGCGTCCTCGACCGAGGACGTGATGGTATACCGCATCTCGCTTACCGAAGGGGGATCAATCTCGAACAGCCAGCTCACCAATTTTGTCTTGAAGCAGAGCGGCAACACCGTCGCGACTGCGGCGACAATTGGCGCGAAGGATTTGGCAACCCTGAACTTCACGACCCCATTCCTTCTGGAGAAGGGCCAAAATAGGATTTTTGAGCTCTTCGGAGATGTGTCGGGGAGCACTCGCTCGGACGACACGATTGAGTTCTACTTTGACAGCAAGGCGGATGTCTATGCGGTCGGGAAGACCTATGGATACCCCGTGTTGCCGACGATTGACGCCATCGATACCTTCGGCGAGAGCATTAGGTTAACCGTGAAGGGCGGTGATATCACTATCACCTTCAACGGCCCCATTAAGGGAGATATTGCGCTCCGCGCGCAGGATGTGACGGTTTTTGACTTCACGATTGCCTCGAGGAACAATATCGAGATCCGCAACTTGCGGCTCAATGCCTCGACGACAGGTCTCATTACCGACGAAGGGTTTAATGACTTCAAGCTCTGGGATGTTGCCTCGAATAGCGTCATCTCGAGCGCGACCGATGTTACGACCTCAACGAACGTAACCGTAACCGATGTGATTAACCTCGCTGCGGGAGCGTCGAAGAGAATGAAGATAACGGTGGACGTTGACGCCGACGTTGACAGCGGCGACGACATCCAGGTTGCACTCCTGCCGTTTAACGCGACCGACATCAGGAATTTGGACAACAACACGAACGTGGCGACCTCGACGATCGTCCCGAGCTCCCAGCTCACTGGGAATGTTCAGGACACCGCGGCTCCCGCGCTTGATGTTCAACTCTCCGGTTCTCCGGCGTCCCAGTCGCTCGTGAAGGGCTCGACGAACACATCGCTCGTCGGTATCAGCTTGCGCGCCTCGAACGACAACGTAAAAATCACCTCAATCAAGGTGAGTGCGTCCACATCGTCAGGAACGCAGGCCGGTCTTAACGCCGATGTCTTGAATGTTGCGCTCTATGACGGCACGACCCGCGTCTCGGACGTGAAGAGCTTAACCGGTTCTTCGCTTCCCTCGACCATCACCTTCTCGAACATGAATCTTGCGATCGCGAAGGGTGCAACGAAGGTCTTGAACGTAAAAGGTGACCTTTCGACGGCGGCAGTAGAAACCGCGGTCTACTTCATCTACTTGGCGGCAACAACCGATATTACGGCAATCGATTCCCAATCGAACACCATAACCTTGACTGGCACGACCGCGAACTCCGGGAATACCGTTGCGGTAACGGTCTTGAGCTCGGGCGACATCACTGTCGTAAAGGCGGTTGATGACAACGAGTCCAAGCCGCGCCTTGTGATCGCAGGCCAGGAAGAGGTCTTGGGCAAATTCAAGTTCACGTCGGCAAACGAGCCGATGACAGTGAACAAGCTCCAAATCTTGGTTGCAAGTTCATCGAGCGCGACTGCTACCACAACCGAAACCTCTGACGAGGTGTCGGTGGTGAAGCTCTATGACGCAACGACCGGTCAGCAGATCGGCGCCTCGGGCGGCTACTCGGTAATCGGTTCCGGCGCAAACGCCGGTATCGCGATTGTCGAGGGCCTCGGATGGAACCTTGGCAAGAACGAGGAGAGAACCTTGATAGTCAAAGCTCCGCTTGGCGCGATTGACATTAACTCCGCAAACGGCGCTGACTCGGGCACTTCGCTCTATGTTGCGGTTCAGTCCACGGGCTTCGAAGCTGCGGGTTCAACCGCGCTCGACACAACCATCACGGCTGCGACGAGCAGTCAGAAAGTTGTGTATCGCGGAAGGCCAACTGTTACCTGGAGGAGTTTGCCCTCGGGAAGTCTTACAACGAACCCGGTGGCCGCTCGCGTACGTGTTGCGGCGGGTGCCACCCCCATCTCCTTCAAGACCTTGAGTTTGAAGGTTGAGCCGACGGGCGCGACAGTTTCCGCCGCGACGACCTCGAACGTGACGGTCTACGACATCACGCAGGCTCCGTCGACCGCGCTTACGCTCGCAACAGTAGTGAGCGGCAGCCAGACGGCGAGCACCGGTTCAACTGCCATTGTGGGCGGCGCGACCGGCTACGTGACTGTCTACTTCACGACAGCGGAAGAGATAGCGCCGAACAGCTACTCGGATTACGACGTGCTCTTGACTCTCGCGAACATCTCCGGCACCGTTGGAGCTGCGAAGTTGAATACGAAGCTCAGCGTGGCCGAGACGAGCATTCCGACAGTCGGCACGCTCGACAGCGTGAATGGCAGCGCCGATACCGGCAATCCGTCATTTATCTGGTCCGATAACTCGAAGATCAGTCACACCGAATCCACTTCTGACTGGACGACCGGATTCCACACCGAATTTCCGGTCTCGACTCCGTGGGAACTTAGTAACTAGGTCCTTCCTTGTGAGACCTAAAACCCAAAAACCGCCTCCGGGCGGTTTTTTGGGTTTCTCGAGTTTCGTTGTTCTTTAGCGAACGATTTATTAGAATGAATTCATATTTCTCGAATGAAATATTTAAACCTCTCTATTAAATACCTCCTGTGGGCGACTGCGCTCATGCCGCTTGTCGTCATGAGAGTTTTTTCCTTCCCTTTTAACTTCGGAAGGGTTTTTTTCTTCAGGGTTATGGTCGAGATTGCGGCGATTCTTTTCTTAATACATCTTGCGGCGGGCTGGAGGAACGGAATGAATTTTTTCTTCATTTCGAGAATCAAGAAGCTTTTTCGGAACCCCCTTTTTCTCGCGATGGTTCTTTTTTTCTTCTCCATCGCCCTTAGCGCCATATTTGCGGAGAACCCGTTCCATGCGTTCTTCGGGAACATAGAGCGCGGCGAAGGGTTTTTGGGAATCCTCCATTACTTCATTTTTCTCCTTCTCACCGCGTTGGTTTTTGAGAAGAAAGATTGGATGACGTTCTTCAGGATTTCTGTGGTTGTGGGATTTCTCCCCATACTTTACGCGTGGTTTCAATATTGGGGCGTGGTCAAGAGTTTCTCGTTTACCTTGACGCCGATTACCGTGTTGTCCGACAGCACGCGTCCCGGTTCGTTTTTCGACAACCCCGCATTCCTTGCCTCGTACCTTGTGCTCCTCCCCGCCCTTGTGGGAGCCGCCTTTGCAGGATCGAGACGCGGCTCGCTGTGGCGATGGGTTTCCGGCGTCCTCCTTGTCGTTTCGATTCCAACGATCTTTCTTGCCGACGTGAGAGGGCCGATCCTCGGACTCTTTGTGGGAGCGCTCTTTTTTCTCGTGGTCTACGCGTTCTTGGGCGACGCGCCGCGTATGCGGAGAGCGAGCGGTTTTATTCTTTGTGCAGTGATCCTCCTCGGCGGTGTGTTTTGGTTTACGAGAGAGGCCTCATTCTGGAAAAAAGTTCCCGTTCCGGGGCTTCGGCGGCTCACCGAACTGAACCTCCGCGATTCGTCCGTGCAGACCCGTTTGATTGCACTACAAGTGAGCTTCGAAGCATTCAAAGAAAGGCCGCTTTTGGGATGGGGTCCTGAAAATTACAACGTGGCCTATAACAAATACTATAATCCTGATTACGCGACCTACGAAGAAGCGTGGTTCGACCGCGCGCACAACAAAATCGCCGAACTCGCGGTTATTCAGGGGTCTCTTGGGGTTCTCGCGTATCTCTCGATGCTCGCAGGAATTTTTTATCTTGTATTTACAAAGAGGAAAAATTTCGATTTTTCGAGCAGGGTGAATGGCGAGAACAAGGAAAGCCGGAACGAGGGAAGTGGGGGTCTTCTCGCCGCGTTTCTTTCCTCTGCGCTCACTGCGTATCTTTTTCAGAATCTTTTTCTTTTTGACACCCCCGTGAGCTACCTCCTGTTTTTTGTGATCGTCGGTTTTTTGCTCACCTTGTCTTTCGGGGAAAACGGACATGAGAAGGGAAAAGAGCAGCCCAAGGGCGGCGAGATCCGTTCTCTTGGGGCGTATGCGGCAAAAGCGGGAGCCGCAGTCGGGGCTATAGTTCTTCTTTACGGGCTCTATTCGTACAACTACATTCCTTTCCGGCAGTCCAAGGCGTATCGGCGCGCCGCCGACACCGAAGTCGGAAAAAACATTGTCGATGCATCAAATAAATTTTTGAATCCCTATAACTTCCTTCAGCCGACGCTTCGCTTTCGGTTTCTGCAGCTCGTCGCGGAAAGCAACGTGTGGAAGCGGCCGGAATTCAAGCCGCTCGTGGAGGGGGCAATCGGAGCGATGGAGGAGGTGATCGCGAAAGAGCCGGAGTACGAGCCGAGGAATTTTATTCTTCTTGCGGAGGCATATAACGAGCTTGCGAAGTCGGATGACGAGAAGAGGATGGAGTTCTTCAGGCAATCGGAGGACTATCTCCAAAAAGCGCTTGAGCTTTCGCCGAAGCGGCAGGATATTTACTATCTTCTCGCATTTTCTCTTGCGGGGCAGGGACGGTTTGATGAATCGATCGAGACGGTTCGTAAGGCGGTTGCCTTGAGTCCGGATGTCGCCAAGGCCCGCTACAACTTGGGGCTCGAACTCGCGCTTGCGGGAAGAGAGTATTGGCCGGAAGCGGAAAAAGAGCTTGCGCTCGCGCGGGAACTCTCGACCCGCTACCGGAGTTTTTTCCCGACTGATGTGGCCAATATCGCGGTGGTTTATGAGAAGATGCTCGCGACATACATCCTTGAGCGGGACAAAGCGGGGGTTCTCCGGGTTGCGGAAAGTTTCAGGAAGCTCAGTCCTGAATACGAAGAGGATATGAACACGATTATTGGCCTTGCGGAGAGGGGCGAGTGGGATCTCCTCATAGGTTCTGTTGAGCGATAGCGAGGGGGGCTTGTGGATTCGTGAATCTTCAGGTTTTTGCTATAATAATGGCAATAGAGAAAAGGTCGAATACATAAAATGCGCTGCCCGGCGTCGGCCCAAAGGGGGCTTGCGGAGGGCAGTAGATAATCTTAATTATGACGAAAGAAGGTTTAGTCGAAGCGGTAATGAAAGCGGCGGGTCTTGAGACGAAAGTGCAAGCAAAATCCATCGTGGAAGCGGTGTTCGACACTATTGTAAAAACCATGGGTCGCGGCGAGGATATCGCGATCACGGGTTTCGGAACGTTCCGCGTAGTCAAGCGGGCTGCAAGAATGGGCGTAAACCCGAAGACCGGCGAGAAGATTCACATCGCCGCCGCAACGAAGCCGAAGTTCCGTGCCGGCAAAGTTTTGAAAGAAGCGGTAAAGTAGATCCAAAACTTATATCTTGTCTCAAAAATAAATACCCCCGTGAGGGGTATTTATTTTTCTTGGGAGCTGGGTCGTCAGTAGTAGGGGAAAACCTTATTTACCGCCTGGCTTATGTCGAAGAATCGTTCGTATGCCGTTGACAGTTCTTGGAGCGATGCCCGCACGAGGCGGAGAGAGTCGTCGCGCAATTCCAGATTTATGAACACTTGTTTCGCGAGTTCGTTGTACTGCGCGGCTTGATCGAGGTTTGATTGCGCATCTTTCAGGAATTTTTTGATGTCCTCATAATTTCCGAGCTTCAGATTCTCTATTGTACGGATGATCTGCGTGAATCGCTCCTTCGCGGCGATCACGAGTTCGTGATTTTTCTTCCAGGTAACAAAACTTTCTATCTTTTGAGCGACCGGAGCGTAATTGATTTCACGCCACTCAAGAATCGAGCGCGCAAGAATTTTTGTCTCAATGATATTCAAAAGATCAATCTTCGGTTTTTGTTCGTTATAATAACGCGTTGCGGACTCAAGCTGGGAGGAAAAACGACCCTGTATTTTTTGGAGACCTGCATCCGGCGTCGTGTCCTTGAGATTCCCCTGGAGAGTTTTGATTTCAGAGCTTGCGCAGTTCAAAACGCTCGTGAGGAGCCCCCGCCTGATTCTCAGTTCTTCCGAAAGCGCGGTTTCGTTCCAGGGAAAATTTTTCTGAACCTCCTCGAGCTCTTTGAGTTGTTCGGTAAGACGGCATTCCTCGAGCGCCGCCGCGTGGACCGGGCGAAGAAAAAAAGCGCTAAAGATCAAAGTGGCCATAAGGACGGCCTTGATGAGGATGGAGTGTCGCATGTCAGCGGCTAAGCGTTTCGAGCGCTTCTTCAAGCGTTACCTCCGTTGAGGAAGCGTTCGATTCCACGTCGTCTTTCTTCGGGGTATCGAACGTCTTATCTTTGGAAGGCGTCTCGAGAACCGCGATTGTTGAAGTTTCGTTTATGAGCGACTCGAGAAAATCAATGCCGGGGTACGCCGGACCGATCAACTTTACCTGGATGTCAATCGCGTTTGCCTCCGCCCTTAAGCTTTCCGGATCAAGGCTCGAGAGCCGGAAAGGAGTAAGGAATCTTCCCGCCGAGAATCCGCCGAGGATGAGGACGATCAAAAGACCCGTGAGCACGACGGTTGTCCCCATCTGGAGGCTATTCACAAGAATTCTCGAGAAGGTTATCGGAAGTGGGCTCACATTCGGTTTGCTTTGTAAAATCAAAAGCCGCGATCTCCTCGTGTATCCGGAGTCGGCTTCGATCTGTTTTAATTTTTTGAGTAATTTGAGAATGTCCATTGACCTCGTTATGAAAGCAAAGCTTTCAGATTTTTTATTGCCCGGTGCTGCAGGAGTTTCACCGCCCCCTCGGTTTTCCCGAGCGCAGCCGCGATTTCTTTTGGGGAAAGATCCTCCACAAATCTCATGATAATCACGTCTTGATACTCCGGCTTGAGCTTCCCGATCGCACCCCTTACATTTTCAAGCTCGAACTTTTTCTCGATTGCGAACTCCGCGGTCGGCGGTTCAGAAATTTCTGAATCCGCTTTCTCGAGCTCGACGTTATTTTTCTTCGTCCGGTAATAATCAATGACTTCGTTTCTTGCGATTCGATAGAGCCAGCTTGAGAAGGGGAATCCGAGATGCTTATAATTTTCGATGTTCTCCCAGGCAGAGAGAAAAACCTGATGGGTGAGGTCCTCGGCTTCCTCACGACGGCTGACTTTGATGAATACGAACCGATAGATTTTCGGCTGGTAATAATCGTAAAGAAGGCCGAAAGCCGAGGCCTCTCCCGCGACAGCGCTCTTTATGATGTTTTCTTCGCCATCTAACATAGAAAACGAAGTATTGAAGAATTGGTTACGAAACGCGTTTTCGATAGCCATAATATCCTAAGATGGCGACTCGAATTAGTCAAAAATAAGTCTTTTGGAGGAAGATTTTTGAAAACTTGAGAATGATTTTTGAGCGGGCGAGGAGAATCTCACGTCACGATTTGCCATACGGCAACTCGCTCCTTCAAAACCCTCGGTTTTGAATTCGTCCCTCGACTTCGCTCGAGACTCATTCCGACACGGGGAGAGATTGCATTTCTCCCCGACCCCCTCTACGGTTCAATTCTCTCGCCAAAAACAAAATTGCCTCGACCTATGTCGAGGACAATTTCGTTTTTTGAGCGGGGTACGAGAATCAAACTCGCGCCTTAACCTTGGCCCCGTCACCATAAGAAGGATCACTTGCTTTATGTGAGCGGGAGACGGGATTCGAACCCGCGATTTTCTCGTTGGCAACGAGACGTTCTG
>CAYHEU010000004.1:0-30718 GCA_964355785.1 uncultured Candidatus Saccharibacteria bacterium
GGGGGTCGTCAAGCGTAAGGTCAAAAAGTTCCAGCGCTCGTTCTATCGCCCCGGAATAGAGTTTTTCATCCTTTTCTTGCCACTTCAACGCTCGGCTGGCCTCGCTTCCGATATTTCCCATCTGCTCAGAGAGCGAAAATTCTTGCCATCTTCCCGCCGCGAGAGTTGTGTGCGTTGTCGCCATGTTATGCTCGCACCAATTTGCCGACGACTTCAATTATCTTTTTCTGAACGGTAATATCTTCAACGCCGCGCGACCGGTTGCCGTGTTGCGGTTTTAAATTGATCATTGAATCGAATTCTATCCAGTCGTCTCCGGTTTTTTTCGGAGTTTGACAACATTCCTCCGTGAGTTATCCTTTATGAAGGAATAATTGACATCACAAAACACCGAAACGAAAGGAGGTTGCCCAAATAGTGAAAATCGCCACGCATGTGTTTAAGGCAATCGCTGTAGCCGCGAAAGTTGCAGCTGCAACGGCAAAGGCGGCCACGAAGGTTATCCCGAAGAAGTAGAACTGACTCCCCGGCCCCCTAGGCCAGACCCCACCAGCAACATCGGTGGGGTTTTTATTTTTTATTATGCCGCCGGCAGTACGCGCTATTTTTTACTGCCGGAACGATGCATTTTTTACCTTTTGAGTTTATCGCCTTACATATCACGTGGGCAGGCGCGTTAGGTTTCTTTTTCATATTTTTATAAAAATGCTTTTCGGATACTTCCAAAATAAAAAACCGTTGCCGGGGTTTTTGAGCGTTTTTTATTCCGTGATCGGATAGTTCTCGCTCTGCCACCGAGTGATACCGCCCGATAAATTTTTTACGTTCGCATACCCCCATGAGCTCATCATCGTATATGCCCTTGCACTTCGCACGCCGGTGCGGCAATAAACAACGATATTTTTGTTCTTTGCATCCTCCCCCAACCCGATACCAGAAAGCGTTTCTTCCGAGAGCTCTTGCACCGGCAGGAGCAAGACGTCAGCAAGATGCCCCGCCGCATATTCTTCGGGCGTGCGAACGTCGAGAAGCACTATACTTCCACTGTTCTTCAGTTTTTCCGCCAGCTCCGCGGGACTTATTTCGTAGGAATCGGTTTGCGTCATGCTTTCAGTAAGAAGAACGGGCTCACGAGTTTCTCTACCTCAAAACACAAGCAAAGAAATAATGCCCGCAATAACTATAATAATAACCGGAAGAGTTCTTTTGTCCATATATTTGGGATACTCCTATCGTCCCTCTTTTTACGGATTTTTTTAAATAGAGAGATCCTTAGAAAACCGCCTATCCCCCTCCCGTCTGCCACTTCAAGATCGCTTTGAAAGGATAGATGAGCATGATGATGTTCAAGGTCAGGTTATCGCGGACGAAGTACGCCGTGAATACTTCCATTTAAATTTCTACCGGGTCGCTTTATAGGTTGCTTGAATCTCCGCCGGAGAAAGAGGTCTGTCATAAACCCGCACTTCGTCGATCTGGCCCTTGAAAGAACCTGAAGTCCAGTGATATCCGATATAGTAGTCCTGCCCCCTGTCGTTGGGAGTGTAAGGAGCTGATTTCTGTTCCGCAAAAACTCCGTCCTTATAAAGGTTCAAATTTCCTCCTATCCACGTAAGCGCAATGTGATTCCAGTTGTTAAGCGGGAAAGGAGTGGAAAGAAAATCTATGGGCGGGACAAAGGCTCCCCCGTTATTGGTCATGAGCTGGGCAGTACCAACACTAGCAAGATAAAACGTCTGAGGCGTAAGATTGGAATCTCCATAGATTGGCCATGTGTTAACATCGGCTTGCTTGAACCACGCAAGAATTGACGTCGTGCTTGAATGATAAAGCGAAAGAGAATAAGGGATGCGCACTTTGTCCGTGACACCGCCGCGAAAGTTCACCGCATTTCCCATTTTCCCGGCAACGAAAGGGGTCACGTTGGGAACGACGCCATTATTTCCCGATCCCGAAGAATCTTTGGCGATAGTTCCTCCCGTAGATTCATCAAGCCTCCATAACCCTTTAAGCCCCGAGGCATCGGCCCAAAGAGAGATATCGGTCCCGAATTCTACCCGGCCATCGTCCGTTCCTCCATCCTTTATCGCCGATTGCTTGAGGTATTTTTCTGATTCAAGAAGCGCAACCACTGCATATTTGCTTCCGCCCACGTACGCATAGTAATAGCCGGATACCGCCGAGTTCACCGGATCGACCGGCAACGCCGAAAGAAGAGGACCGGACGAAAACGACTGAAAGTTGATAGGGATCCAGCCGTTCCCGTCGGTTTTCCTAAGGCTCGCCGTCGTTACGCAACGGTAGGAATGTCCCGGCGACGGAGGCAGAAGGTCCGTGTATGTCGCGCACGCAGACGAGGAGTCATCCGGAAGAGAAAGATAGATCTTCGTCGGATCTCCGAGGCTTGCTCCCGATTGTTCGGTGGCAACAATGCTGATGGCCCGGCTAAGACTTGCCAGCTCCGCCAATCGGTTCGAGTCTCTCGCCTGGCGCAAAAGCTCGGCGGGGTTCAACGCCACAACAACCGCGACCGAAAGCGTCGCGAGAACACCTATCACGATCAAAAGCTCGATAAGGGTAAAACCTTTCACGTTGGATCTCACGTAAATATTTTAGCATGATACGAGGAAGCAGCTCCGCCGCGAAGAATCGGAAACAAAAAAGCCCCCTTCTGAAGCAGGCTTTGAAAATGCGCCTTTCCGGTTGGAAGGTGAGACCTGCTTGAAGGGGGGTACTGATTACAAGTCAGTATGCCGTGCTTTCTTTTATGTGTCAAGAAAATGTACTCGTCCAGCACATATGAGACTTTTCTGCAGGTAATTTGTTCACAATATACCGCAACGGAGCAATAAGGCCAATCGACCACAGTGCGGCCTTCGTGTGTTGTACCACAAGAGCCAGTCCATGAGCGCGCGGTTGAAGGCGTCGAGATTGTAGGCCAGGAGGTGCCGATTCCTCGCAATAAATGCCTCCGAGAGTGTGCGATTGAATCGCTCGACTTCGCTCTGCATTTTGGGCGAACGAGGATACGCGTGAAAATGAATGACATCCTGCGCATCACAGAACATCTCGAAGTGGTCGGCAAACTCGCTGCCGTTGTCGGTCTGCACATGGGTGAGCTCGATCGGGGCAACCTCCTTGAATGTTTTCATGAAGTCCGCAGCAGCGGTTGAGGCATGCGACACATATCCGTAGGCGAAACTGAACTTGCTCTCGCAATCAATACCCGTGAGGATGTAGCGCTTGACGCCATTCGTGAATCTGACCACCGTATCGGCTTTGACGAGGCCTCCGGCGTGCCCCGCGCTACGGAGCTTTTTCCTCATTTTCCTTTGCTGTTTCAGGATGAGCCGGCCTGTTTTTCCCCAGAATGAGAGTCGCTTCGGATTCTTGAGGATTCCCTGTTTCTTCAAATATGAGTAGCTTGGCGAGCTTCTCTTTGCCCACGCGCTCATGCGCTCGCTCTTCGAGGATGAGTTGTGCAACTGCTTTCGGGATGACGCGCTTCCGGGTGTGTTGCGGCGCGGTGCTGAAGGGGACCAGGGCTTCGAGTTCTCCCTCGCCCTCATCAAGGAGCTCCTGCCAGCGATACAACGTTGCCTTCGAGACCTTGAATGCGTCCTGTGCAGCGGTGAGGCCGTGTGCGTGCCAGAACGCAAGAATACGCGCCCGTTCTGTGGCTTTTGGGGTGATCATATCCCGAAAGCGTAGCGCCTCGTTGTATGCGATCACAAACCCCCTCGTTCCCGTTATTTTGCTATGGATGTGCATGACTTTCCGGGTGGCCGAAAAGTCTCATATGTATCTGAACTTATGCAGTCACTATTGCGCCAGCGAAGGAGGCATCGAACGATCTTTCTTCTCTCTCGCATCAAACGCGCCGTAGTGCCCTCCGTCTCCGCAGTTGCACTCTAGAAGCGGCTTGCCTTTTTTTGGGCATGTCTCCGCTTGGCACACGCCCGGCTTGTCCGACGCGCCTTTGCATCCGCCTTTGCAAATATAATGTTCCATAAAAATTTTGTTCTTCGAACCTTTTAAGAAATCATAACTCCTGCACCTCCTCCCAGGGAAATCCTGCTCGCCCGAAGTGGCCGTAGGCGGCGGTTTTTTGATAGAACGGTCTCCGAAGGCCGAGGCGCTCTATGATCGCGCGGGGCCTGAAATCGAAATGCTTCGTGACCATCCCGCTCATGTCCTTCCCTTCCTCGCTTATCGCATGAACCATAAGCGGCTCGGCGCGGCCGATCGCGTAGGCAACCGAAACAAGGCACTTTTTTGCAAAACCGTTCGCAACGATGTTCTTCGCCGCGAAGCGGGCCATGTACGCCGCTGAGCGGTCAACCTTCGTCGGGTCTTTCCCCGAAAAACATCCTCCGCCGTGCGGCAAAAGCCCTCCATAGGTATCAACCATAATTTTTCGCCCCGTGAGTCCCGTGTCCGCTTCAAAACCGCCTTTCACAAAACGCCCCGTCGGATTTACAAAAATCTCCGGGGTGCTTCCCACAAGCGGGCGGATAAGCTTTTCCGTAAGAGCCACTCGAATCTCCTCCTCCCCTGCGTCTTCGCTGTGCTGGGCACTCACGAGAACTTTGAGAACACGGTCGCCCTCCATCGTTATCTGGGACTTTCCGTCGGGCCGGAGCCAGGAGATTCTTCCTTTCCTTCTCAAATCCTCAAGCCCTTTCGCCAAGCGGTGCGCGAGCACCACGCCGCGCGGCAGAAATTCCGGCGTTTCGTCCGTCGCAAACCCGTACATGATTCCCTGATCGCCCGCCCCGCCGCTGTCCACACCCTGCGCGATGTCGGGCGATTGCGTAATCACGTTCGTTACCACACGGAGTTCATTCTCGTAGCCGATATCTCGATACACTTTCCGCATAAGTTCTTCGTAAGGGACTCTCGCGCGAGTCGTGACCTCGCCGCCCATCACAAGAAGACCATGGCTTCCAAAGGATTCCACGGCAACGCGGCTTTCGGGATCCACGGCAAGGCACGCATCGAGCATCGCATCCGAAATCTGGTCGCACACCTTATCAGGATGACCAGCCGTCACGCTTTCAACTGTATAAATTTTCGGAATAAAGGATATCATCTCTGCACAAAACAAATAAAAAACTCTTCCGCGAGGAAAGAGTTCTAAAACGTTTTATCTTTCCGGCGACCCCGCCTGTTGCGGGGTTGGGTTGGACGTGGCACTTTACCCTGAGCTTGTCGAAGGGCCTTTCGACAAAAATTAGGGCAAGCTGTCGGCAGGATTTCGCGCCCCTCGGGGCACTGCGGGCCAATTCCCTCTCCTGCACTCTTGATAATAGTATTCGGTTGTATGTATATCGTAGCTGGCATTCTCCAAAAGTCAACGCGAAGTTTTCCACAAGATGAAACCTCAAATCAAAAACACCCCCGCGATGCGGGGGTGTTTTTGTTCGCGAGAGAAAATTCCTACTTATTCATCATTCCGCCTCCCATCGTGCCGCACATCTTGCAGCACTTCTTGTGGTTCACCGCCTCATAAATTGCGGCGAGTCCTATAACCACGTAGATCAAGCGGGAAATCTGGGAACCCATTCCCCCGAAAATCGAACCGATGTCCCACTGGAACGCACCCACGAGAAGCCAATTCAAGCCACCGATCAAGAGGAAGGTAAACGTCACCATATGGATACCCCTCCTATCTTTCATATCTCCTGTCATAAAAATCCTATTCGTTCTTAATATATCGACCTTTTCGGCACCATGTTGTATTTACCTTTTCTATTATAGCATTTTCTGCTCCGGCATTTGCCACGCGTTACTTCTCGTATTACCATTTCCGTAGAACATCTTTGGGAGGTACTCGTGCCTAAAACACTCCATATAAGACGCGGAGGCAAGGTTATCGTCTGCCAAATCTCGGAAGAAGAGTACGAAGCGCTTACGCGAAGAGCTGATTCCATAACACTTGCGAGCGAAGTAAACGGTGAAGTGAGAATGGTTCGGTTCACCGGCGTTAACTATCTTGAATTCCTTGCAACCGCCGTTCCGCTCGGTATTTCCCTACATAACGCGGTCCGCGCCATCCACGAAGCCGCGAAACTTAATAGGGAGTCGGAACCTTCCAAAAAAACCGTAGAAGAGTATATAAAGAAACTCGTCCAATAGAGAAAACCGCCGGCACATACGCATGGCGGCTTTTTTGTTAAATGAGAGCGGCCCGCCCTCGAAGGGTATGGGCCTCTCGTGTGTTTCCGAAAGAGATGACTTCACCGGATCGGAATTGATTCCAGCTCAACCTTCGCTCAATCCATTCGACACCACAACCTCAAAGGTTGTGGCTTGCTCAGGATTGACACTGAGCGCCATCGAACGTGTCAAGATCTATTTTCTTCTGTAAACTTTAAGAACATTGTTTTCGGTTAACACGCTCACCGTCCCATCCATATCGGTGCGGAAAACCATAGCGCCCGATCCTTGAAGCCGCTGGAGCGCCTCGGGCGTCGGATGTCCATAGCGATTCCCCTCGCCCACTCCGACAACCGCAAGTTTGGGAGACACCGCCTCCAAAAACTTTTCCCCCGAAGAATATTTTGATCCGTGGTGACCGACTTTCAAAATTTCCGCGCGAAGGTCGAACTTTTCGAGTAAATAGTCCTCAATGTTGAACCCGATGTCCACGGTAAAGAGCGCACTCCATGAAGGGGTTTTTACGAGCTCCACAAGTCCCGTATCGTTCAATTCCCCGCTCCCCGCCCAGTTCAAATCAGGAGAGAGAATTTCGACTTCGCTCTCGCCGTGCCGGATGCGGTCGCCCGCGCCCATCGCAATCAATGGAATTTTTCTTTTTTCTATTTCGCCGACAAGCGCCCGCCACTCGGGGAGCTCCACCGATCTTCCGTTCACAATAAACGCGCCGAAATCGTACCGTTTCAAGAGCTCGTTGAACCCATTGAAATGGTCGAGCTGGGGATGGGAGATTACCGCAAGATCAATATAGCGGTCGCCGGGCGAGAGCACCCTCTCCAAGCTTGACACCACCTTCCGATCCGGTCCTGCATCTGTCAAAATCTGCACACCGCCCGGCAAAACCATGAGTTCGCTATCACCCTGGCCAACATCCAAAAAATGAAGCTCGGGCTCGCGGGCGGGGCGGCGAAAAAAAATTTCGTACCAGACGAAGAGGTCAAATACCGTAAGGAGCGCGAGAACCGCAAATACGAGAGCGCCGGATCTCTTTCTCATAATGAACGCTTTGGTTTATTGAAATATATCATAAATCCGATGAGCGCCAAATAATAGATGACAAAGACGAAGCCCGGATAAATAGTGCTTCCTATCGGTATCTCGAGATTCGCAAAAAAGTTGATAATCCGGACTTCATACGCGAGAAGGATGTTTACAAACCAGCCGAGGAGCGCGCCGAGCGGGAAGAAGAGAAAACTCACGGCACCCAAAAGAAACCCGAGCGCCATCGTAAGAGGCACGAACTCGAGTATAAGCACATTCGCAAAAAGCGAGATGAGTGAAATTTTCTCAAAGTACGAAATGAGAAGAGGCGCGACCGCGAGCTGGGCCGAAAGTGTGGTCAAGGCATTCTCGCGCCAGCCAAACGACGTCGGCGATCCGGTATCGCGTATATCAAAAAATTTCTTGAGCGCGGGCTCCAAATATACGATACCGACCAAACTCAAAAAGGAAAGCTGGAAACCGATATTGAATACAAGAATCGTGGGATCAAAAAGCGCCATCACAGCCGCGGCGAGTACCACCGCATTCCGAAAACTATAAATTCTCCCCGCCTCTCTCGCGAGGAGCGTGAGGAATCCCATGATCGCCGCGCGCACGACCGATGCCTCACCGCCGACCATCACCGCAAAAAGAATAATTGCGAGGACGGTGAGGTAAAACGTGAGCCGCCGCGAGAGAAACGAACGAAAGAGCGCCGCGATGGCCAAAACCAGAATCGTGATGTTATAGCCGGAGAGCGCAACGAGATGCGTCGTGCCGCTCCTCGCCATTTTGTTCTTAAAATCCTTGCTGAAATCCGACTGATAACCGAAAGTGATGCCGCTCATTAAGGCGGCGGACTCCTGCGGCAAAAGCTTCCTAAATTGATTTATGAAAACTGATTTAAAATTAATAAGATTTTCCTTAAGCAAAAACCCTTGGTGCGCCTCAATAAAGCTGACTTTCGGGAAAACACTGACCGGCGGGTCGATCTTGCGCTCGGGTTTCTCAATTTTCCCCTGAAACATAATGAGATCGCCATAATGCCGCTCGGGAACTTGGGAAGTTACGACTTTTACTTTCCCCGCGTAGGGTGCCTCAAGTTTTATGTCAAAAAACTGCGTCTTCTCGGTGAATTTTGGCTCGGTGGTCACAACGCCGGAAAAGGCAATCTCTTCAGCAAAATGAATGTTCTCGCGCGCCTCGCGGAGATTCAAATACAGATGATAGTAAAACGCTCCGGAAAAGAAGAGGATGAGAGATATTGAGATCGGGAGTGCAGGAATCTTTTTAAAAATAAAAAGCGCGGCGCCGATCGCCGCTGCGACAATAAATACGAGGAGAAAATTCCATCCGGCGCTTGCGGTGAGCACTCCGACTAAAAACGCCGAGGCGCCGTAAAAGACGATATCGGACGGATGCATTCATTGAATTGTAGCATGCTCACGATAAAAATTTTCTTAACATTTCGTGCGATCGCACGAAATGTTAAGAAATCGGGTCAAAAAATAAAAAAGCCACGGAAGGGGTTCGGACCCAAACCGTTCGGAGGCCGAGCGAGCTTGGTCCCCGCCATGGCGGGGTTGCGAGACCGAGATGCAGGCGCGTTCGCTCGCTGGAAGCGAACGACGCCGATTCTCAAAAATTAGAATCTAAATACTCTTCCTCCACTCTTCTATTTTTTTGTGATTGCCGGAAAGCAACACTTTCGGAACATCTAATTTTCTGCGCCCAACCTTAAACATTTCGGGGCGGGTGTAGACCGGATATGATCCCTTCACGTCCTCAAGCGATTCATACTTTCCCAAAAATCCGGGGAGAAAACGGGAGATGGACTCAATCAGGACGAGCGCGGGAAGTTCACCGCCGGAGAGCACATAGTCCCCTACTGAAATTTCTTCATCCGCAATATATTCAGCCACGCGCTCGTCCACGCCTTCGTACCTACCGCAAATTAAAATAAGGTTTTTGTATTTTGAAAGCCGCTTCGCGGTTTTCGCATCCAGTTTTTTTCCGCGCGTGGAAAATAAAATCACGCGAGGTTTTCCTCGTATTTTCTTTTTCAAAAACTGGACCGCTTTATAAATCGGCTCGATTTTGAGCACCATTCCCGGTCCCCCGCCGAACGGGCGATCGTCTACCTGCCCGAACGACCACTTTCGTTCGGCCCGTCCGGATGAATCGGTCGGGCGGGCGGTCTTATGCCTAACGGAAGTAAAATCGCGGAGATTCGAAACACCGATATCGATAATTCCTTTCGCGAGCGCGCGTTTAATAAGCGACTCCTTGAGGTAGGAGTCGAAAATCTTCGGGAAGATGGTGATAACGTCGAACCTAACCTTTTTTCGGTTCATCTTCCTTGTGCGGAGGAGTTCCAATATTCTCCGAGAGCGAGCTTTTGAGGGCGGCCTTGACCGCTTCACGCAGTTCGTCGATATCTACGTCCTCGTGTTTCTTTATCTTTGGCATTTTTTCTTTCTCCTCCGGCTTTAGATCCTTGAGCGACATAACGTCCTTCGATTTGGTCATATCCGACGGCTCTTCAACGAATCGCGGGGGGAGTTTCATCCCTTGGCCGCGCGCTGGTTCTGGAGGCGCTTCGAACTCAATGCCCATACCGCCGAGATCGGAAAGATATTTCTGCTCCGTTTTGGGAGTTTTCACTTTTTCGAACCTAACCCGCTGCATCTCCCCCGATTTGATTTTTGCGAGACACTCTCTGCAGTAAATCGGCCTCCCTTCGGTGGGGCGGAAGTTCAATTCTGTCGTCTTCCCGCAGGAAGAGCACACTGCGGAATATTTCATGCCGGGTTCCACGGGAACGCCCCCTCGTTCTCTCGCGCGCTGTCCCTCCGCCGCGTACGGGGAAGCGTCTCCCGTCCCCATCAAACTGCTCCATTGGTTGATTTCTTCCTCAACCTTCTCGCGCGGAACTCCGTAGAGGTTACGCGACGCTTCAATCACTTCCTCAATGTGCGCGGGCGGGCTTTTTATCCTGAACGGCACAAGCGTTATCGCAGAAAAAGGGCGGCTGGTAACCCCGTCGCACATGAGCTTCAAGTAGATGCAGTAATTCGGGAGGTTCACCATGTCCTGCGGAGTGAATTCAGGGTCAAATTCACTTTCCAAAAATTCCGCGTCAGCCGCGCCTATCCGGAACATGATCATCGTTCCCACGTTCCCGAAAACCGCGTCGCGCACTTTGGTCGAGACGTCGGTTATGAGTTGGCCGACATACTGGTGCGCGAGCAGAAGGTTCAAGCGGTACTTTCTCGCCTCCGAAAGGATGCTCGCGAAAGAATCCGTCGCAAAGTTCTGGAACTCGTCGACATAGAGATAAAAATCAACCCGCTCCTCCTCGGGAATTCTCACGCGCTCCATCGCGGCGAGCTGGATTTTCGTGATAAGCATCGCACCGAGGAGCGCGGAGTTATCTTCCCCGATCCTGCCCTTTGAAACGTTTACAAGGAAGATCTTCCGGTTATTCATAATGTCAAAAATGTCGATCGTACTCTTCTGCTGGCCGACGACATTTCTGATCATACTTGTCGAAAGAAACTGGCCTACTTTGTTTTGGATAGGAGCGATCGCTTCATTCCTAAACTGGTCGCGCCACGATTCGTATTCGTTCACCCAGAAAGCTTTGACGACCGGATCCTTCATGTTGTTTATGATTTTCTGGCGGAAATCCTTGTCAACCAGGATTCTATTGATCCCCAAAAGCGTCGATCCGGGGGTTTCAAGGAGCGCGAGGATCGCGTTATTCATAATGTATTCCATCCTCGCGGACCACACGTTTGCCCAGATCTTCGTAAAAATCGACATGAGCCCCGAAGCAACGAGATGCTTGTACTTCGGATCGGGAAGTTCCAAAACATTAAAACCGACATGGTAATCGGCATCCGCAGGGTTAAAATAAATGACGTCCTTCACGCGCTCTTCGGGGATCTTTCCGAGCAAACTCTCGACGAATTCTCCGTGGGGATCCACCACGCACACACCCTCGCCGTTTACGATGTCCTGCACCACCATGTTGTGGAGCAGGGCGGTTTTACCGGTGCCGGTTTTCCCGACCACGTACATGTGCTGGCGGCGGTCGCGGCGCTTCACGCCGAAAAGTCGGTTCTTGTTCCGAAAATCGGTACGCGCGAAATAATTGACGTCGTTTGTTCCCTTTGTTGGCTCATCCATAAAAAATAAGGCAAAATAACCTCTCCTATTATATGGCAAAAAAAGCCCAAAATAAAGGGGCGGCACTGCCGTGTTGCCAATGTATATTATCTTTTGTGCAGAGAGGGGGTTTAGAACGTCTCGAGGAAGCTCGTGAGGAGTCCCACCGCGGGGCCGGCAGAACCCTTCGCCAGAAACTCTCCTTCAATTGCCGTCATCCTCGGCGCGATATCAATGTGAACCCACGGGAACCCCTTCACGAACTGCCAAAGGAACACCGCGCCGGTAATCGCTCCTCCATAGCGGGTTTTCCCGATATTCGCGACGTCACCGAAGGTGCCTTTGACTTCCTCCTCGTATTCTTCCCAGAGCGGGAGCGGCCAGACAAAATCTCCGGTTTTCTCTCCGACTTCACGGAGTGTTTTTTCGAGTTTCGGATCGGTCGTGAAAATGGCGGATGCTCGCTGACCGAGTGCGGACATCGCGGCGCCGGTCAAGGTTGCAACGTCAATCACGAGACGAGGATTATATTTTTGCGCATACGTGAGCGCGTCCGCAAGAATCACCCTCCCCTCGGCGTCGGTATTCAAAACCTCTATCGTCTTCCCCGACATCGTCTTCAAAAGATCTCCGGGATGATAACTCGAGCCGGAGGGCATATTCTCAACCGCGGGAACCAGCCCCACAATATTCTTTTTGACTTTGAGACGCGCGAGTGCCGCAACCGTATGAATCACCGCGGCGCCGCCGGACATATCCATATGCATTTCATAAATCCCCTGTTCGGGTTTTAG
The DNA here is from genome assembly GCA_964355785.1 of uncultured Candidatus Saccharibacteria bacterium. Lineage (GTDB taxonomy): Bacteria > Patescibacteriota > Minisyncoccia > UBA6257 > 2-01-FULL-56-20 > CAYHEU01. The sequence goes on from CAYHEU010000004.1 coordinate 12,165, forward strand.
GTTCAACCCTCCGGTATCGAATGTAACTCCCTTTCCTACGAGCACGACGGGTTTCTCATTTTTATTCCCTTTCATATATTCCATCACGATGAACCGAGGACGTTCTGAAGAACCTTTCGAAACTCCGAGTACTCCGCCCATACCGAGCTTTTTGATCTCGGATTCATTCAAAACTTTTACTTTGATGCCATACGTGCGGCCTGCTTTAAGAGCCGCCTCCGCAAGCTTTGCGGGTGTCATGTCACCGCCGGGGGTATTGGAAAGCACCCGCATCGCATTTACCTCCTCGCCAATAATCTGACCGCGTTTCAGAGATTCTGCAAACTTTTTTGAATTTCTTTTTGAGGAAATCCAAACCTCGTCCACAAAAAACCATCCCTCGGGAGGCGGGGTTTTGTAGCCGGTAAACTCAAAGTTCGCCATTTCACAATGCATCGCAAGAATCCCCGCAAGATTCTCCGGTCCCCCGAAAAATCCTTTTCCCCAAAAATCGTCGAAATTTACGACGATGCTCTTTATCCTTTGCTTGCGGGTTTCAACAATCACGCGCCGCGCCGTGAGCATCGCTTTCCGATGGGTAAATTTTGACTTTTCCGGGAGCACGAGTATCAAAAGGCGGCTGCCGCTCGGAGCGAAAAGATGATGTGCGTCGCCCGCTTTGAGAGTAATTTTTTTTTCGAATGCCGCAAGATACTGCTTGTCGGAAGAAAGCAGGAATTTAAAAAAGAAGTGATCGCTTGGTTTTTCCTTCTCTTTTACGAGAAAGACGGGAACCCGATCTTTAGAAAAATCCTTAACAACTTGAATTTTCATCCCTTACCTATACGGCACTGCAAAACTCGACCGTTTTCCCAATAGTACGGCAATCAAACTATAAAATAAAGAACAGTGGTTAGGCATTGTTTTAGAAAGAATTTGGAAAAAAACGAAGTGCGGTATAGGTGAGGGATTATAACCCTTTTCTCCTTGGTTACGCAACGCAGCTCACAAGCCAGTTTTTATATTCGTGGTTCAAGCGATGAAGCGAGAAAGAAGCGATGCACGGAACTTTGTAGCTGTGGAGGGCGCGCACCGTGTCTTCAACGAGCTGCACCTTGGAATCAATGGTTTTTACAATAAGAGAGGCCTCTTCAACTTCCCTTACCTCTCCGTTTTCCGGGTAGATGGAACGGATCGGGGCGATGTTCACACATCCCGCTATCTTCTTCTCTACAAGCGCACGGCCGATCTTTTTCGCTTCGTCCACGTCTTTGCAAGTGACGTAAAGAAAAATCATAAATTTATAGGTTTTTCCGACCTTTGCCAAGATTATACGCTCGGCAGATAGTTTAGACAACTTCAGCCTGATAACACTGTTCGCAGTAAACAATCTCCGGTCGCTCTGGAGCATAGGGGGTCTGGAATTCATTTGAGCAGGGTTGACCGCCGTGAAAATGTTTTGTGTCGTTGGTGTATGATCCATTGGCAGATTTCAAACCTCTACACTGGCAACTTCGCGACCAAAGCCGGACTGGGTTGCGTTGTTTTAGACGGCCGTAGTGGCGGCAGCTGGGGCAAAGCCTAGGAACGGGTATTCCCATTTGGCGATAAAACTGCAGTTCAGGCGCAATCATGCGGAACGCCTTTGTACATTGCTCTTCGCACTGACCCTTGTGCACGCACTCAATAATTTCCTTGAGAATAGATTCTTCCACGTTTTTAATATCGTCCGGAATGTCTTCGGCTTTGAGTGTGGGAGTATGCGTCTTTTCCTGCGGATCGCGCCATGAGAATCCCTGCGCTAACGCTTTTTCTTTTGTTAAGGGGTACATCTCTTGGGCCAACGTTTCATTGTAGGCAAAGGTGCTGATTTCAACCGGAAAGAACTCTCCATAAGCGTGAATCCGACCCCGTTTGTCCGCGTACGGCTTATCTTTCATATGCTGGATCAGTTTCGGGATCAACTCTTTATATTCCACTTCGGAATACTGCTTATTCAAGATACAATACTGCTTATTTCTCACTCCAATGCAACCGAATAGATTACTCGCATTGTGACAGTTGTAGGAGTAGTACACATCATGGCAACTGAAGACAAAACGCGAGAAGAAAACTTTGCTGCCAGGATAAACGCTCGAACTTTCATAAACCAGCTCGGTATTCAAGCCAGCGCGATCTAAATCGAAACAGTCTTTGATATGCGAATAGATCAGCCAATCGTAGGCACAATCCTCCGCACCACCGAACACATCAAAGCACTTGCGACAGTTTTTGGCTTGTTCTAAGTTGTCGCCTGTGGAGTTAACTGTCTGAATTAAACGTGCAAAGCGGCGTGGAAAATTGATAAAGAATTTAGCAAACTTCTCCTTCAACTCCGCGATCTGTTTCGTATCGCCTAGATTTACCTCTTTAAGTCGCTTCTGGTATTCCTCTTTCGTGAGTTGCTCATTGAAAAAGCAATAGGATTTATTTTTCAGGTTGACGCAGCCGAAACAGTCATGACAGTTCTTACAGTTAAAGAGAAACGCGCTATCGTAGCAGTCATCACAATAGCGGCTATAGCACAAACGCGCACAGGAAATGCAATCCACGGTTTCATAATTTAACTCGCTCTTTGAAACCCAGTAAGTATCTACGCACTCCTTGCTGTTAAAAATATAGGTGGAATAAAGCGAGTTTTCATTGAAATCGCCTCCAAAAACTAAATAACAGTTCTTGTTACCTTCAGTGATACTGCAGTAATCGCTGTTCACCGGATTGATGTTCAAAACTGCGATGTCCGGCACTTCTTTCCATAATTCTTGAAGCTGAGCTAGGAAGGGCCGCTTCCAATCGATATCTTTGCCATAATCTAACGGATTCCAGTCGTCGCCCCACCACGCTTTATGGTCGTATACGCGCTGGGGATTGTCTGGCGAAAAGACCGAAATGGACTCCTCTGTATGTCCTGGAGCTTCACACTTTTTCTTATACAAGACACGTTCGTTGCGAAATGCCAACCGCCGTTGAATCCGGCAATCAAAACAAAACGTCGGAGGTGGCACACTTATTTTCCGGTAGAAATCAAAATCTTGAGCGTCTAGTACGAAAGAGCTTTTGCAATTTTGGCAAACCTTGGTTTCAGATATAGACATGGTTATTGCTTAATACAGAGCGAAACCCCGAGATAACCGAGGGGCTCCGGTTCTGTTGTGAAATCTTTCTTACAATTCTGACAATTTCGAGTTTCTTTATTCATAGTTGCTAAATTCTAACTCCTATATTCTAAATTCTGCTCAGTTATACAACTTCCTGTTGGTAGCAAGCTTCACAGTACACAATCTCGGGACGGTTGGGGGCGTACGTCGTCATTATTTTCTTATTGCACCGCGCGCAAGAACGGGAGAAAGGCTCGATCGGCCCGCGGCGCCGAATCCGATCCTGATGACGACAAAAGAAGCAGCGGCGCGGAATTGGCAAAATCATTTTTCGATAGAACGTAAGTTCTGCCGGCGTGATCCGATAGTTTCGATCGCACACAAGGCAGGCCAAAACCTCATTTGTAATTGAATCTTGAATCTCCTTAATATGGTCCGGCAGTTGTTCGGGCCTTATCGTCTCTTTCCCCCGCGTGACCTGGATATCGTCTTCCCATCTGAAACCGGCTTTGATCGCATTTTCTTTCGTAAGGGAAAAATTGTCCTGCGCGACCGTCTCGTTATAGGCAAACGGCGCGATACGAACCGGGAAGAAAGAACCATACTCCCCGTCCTTCGTAAGCTGACGAATAATCTGCTCGCGAACCCGTCCGTACTCCTCTTCGGAATATTTTTTGTTCAGGATCACGTGCTGGGCGTGTTTCACGCAGTGCACACCGAAACAATCTTCCGAGCTCCGAACACTCCACGAATATTCGATGTTCCTCGATTCTTCAACCCAATAGGAGCCGATTACCCGCTGGGACTTCCCCACTCCCTGACACTCAAGCAACAGCTCGGAGCCCCATCCGTAGCCGATCGTGTCGTAACAATCTTTTGCGTCCTTGACCGAAAATACGTACCGGCAATCTTCCGATTCCGTGATCTCGAATCCTTGGTACACGCGCTTGCACTCAAGAAGATAGTCGCCCACCGAATCCACCGTCTTCAGGTTGGTATTTTCTCTTCGGGGCAATTTGAGAGAAAAATCCTCGAATCTCCCTTTCATTTCCTCCATCTTTGCGTAGCTTCCCCGGATATCCGCAGTTCGTTTTTCATATTCGGGCTTCGAGAGCGGTTCATTGAAAAAGTGATAACGCTTGTTCCGCAAATTCACGCATCCGAAACAATTCTGAAGACCGCTCCCGTTCATCACGAATATTGAGTCCACAGAACCGCTTACGTTCTGCCCGAACTGCACCCCATTTGAGAACTGGACGTTCACCCCCTCATAGCACCGCTCAAGATCACTCCCATAGTAGAGATCCGCCGAGTCGCGGCAGTTGCGGAGACCCCGGGAATACAAGACATCTTCAGAGTTTCCTGTGTTGAATACGAGATAACAATTCTTGACTCCGCCTGCGCCATTTGAATAATCGCTGTTTATGTTCTGTCCGGCAGTTGTGGTTAAAAACATGGCTTTCTTGGGAACTTTGAGAAAAAGCTCGGCAAGTTGGTCGAAGAATGGGCGCGCGGGATCATAATCCACTCCATAGGAAAAAGGATCCCACTTGTCAGAATCCCAACACTGATTGCAGTACACCACGTAGGGCGACTTCGGATTGAACATCGAGATAATCTGTTTCTTGCAGAGATCGCAGGTACGGGAGTATAGCGTCGTCTCGTTGCGAAACATCGCTCTCAACAAAAAGCGGCATTTTGGACAGCGTGCGGGCGGCAACACACCCATTTTTTCGTAGAACGCAAAATCGTCAGGCTCGATGACGAACTGGTTTTTGCAGTTTTGGCAGGTCGCAGATACTGAGCTTTGCGAATGCGTTTTGGTTTCAGAATTCATACATTTATTTGGGAATTATCGTACGTTCGCGACACACAGAACTCAACGATAGACGTCGTGATCGCCGACATCCAAAAAGACGGCTCGTTCTTTAGTGAGAAATTGAAAGACAATCCGGTAGCGCCGGTCAACAGAAAAAGAGTAGAACGCTTTTAGTTTTCCGTGCAGTTTGTGCGTATCAAGCCGCTGATCAAGTGGGTTATTCCGAAAAACGGTTTCCTGTTTTTCGGCTTTTTTCTGAACAGCGAGCGGCAACTTCTGATAGATGCGTTTGAAATGCGAAGTGTATTCGATTTCCATAACGCAAGAAGCGCTAACTGCGGAATTCTCGGAGCGAGGCCAGTATCTTTGTCCTGCCTTGTTTTACCTCGTGAAGCCCCTTGCGCAAAATCTTCAGTGCCTCAACTTCGGTGAGTTGATTTTGAGAAACGCCGATTTTTCCAGCTAATCGCCGCGGTATGCGCACCACCACGTAATCTTTAGTTTTTTCTACGATTGATATAGAACTCATGGTGTCATTGTACCACAGACACCATAATCACACAACTTCAACTCGTAGCATTACTTACCCGCCTTCGCATGAAGCTTCGACAGGACTACCTTTGTTTCTCTTATGCCACCTCAGCATTGTAACACTCTCCGCAGTACACTATTTCTGGCCGCTCCGGCGCGTAGGGAGTTTCGAATTCGTTTGGGCAAGGTTCTTTGCCGTGGAAATGCTCGCGTACGTTTTGGTATGCGCCCTCCTTCGTCCCGCCTTGCGGAACTTTGGCGGACAAGCACGCACACTTTCTGTGCCACAACTCGTAGAGCCGCTTTCCTTCCACGCGCTCGTGGTGACGGCAATCAGGGCAGAGCCGCGGGAGCGGAAGATTACTTTTCCGATAGAAGTCGAGCTCTCTTTGTATAATCTTGAATGCGCCTTTGCAGTTATGAGCGCATCTCCCGCCATGGCCACACACGATAACCTTCTCCACGATGTCATCTCGCGCATCCCGGATATGATCCGGCAACCGCTCCGGCTCCAATGCATCTCCGTACTCCTTTCGTTCTATGTCCCTCCAGCGTAACCCTTTTGCAAGCACTTCTTCCTTTGTAAGAGGGAAGTATTCGTGCGCCAGCGAATCGTTATAGGCGTTCGCGCCAAACTCCGGAGGAAAAAATTCTCCGTAGCGATACACGGCTCCCGACTTGCTCACATACGGCATGGCCTTCATATGTTCAATAATCTTTGGCACTAATTTTTCATACTCCTCCTTCGTGTATTGTTTATTCAAAATACAATACTCTTTATTCCTCAACCCCACGCAACCGAACAAATTAGAGGATGAGAAAATCCGGCCCGAATATTGAATGTTAAACGACTCCCTCGCTCCCCCAAAGAGAACATTGTGGCAACCAATGCCTTCGCTCTCATACATAAGCTCTGATCGTTCTGCTCCGGCAAAAATATCATAAGAATCTTTAAGCCGCAGGCCGCCAAGGAGCACATATTTGCAGTTCTCCGCGCCGCCGCGGATTTCAAAGCAAAACTGGCAGTTTTTGGCATTTTCTATATTGTCGCCGGTGCAATTCACGGTATTCTTTTCGGTCATATACTTTCGCGGAAACCGCAGAACCAGTTCTCGGTGTTTTTTGAGCACTTCCTCACGCACCTTATGACTCCCAAGATCAATTTTCGCCATCTCTTTTTCATACTCCGTTTTGGAGTATGGCTTATTGAAGATGTGATACTTTTTGTTGCGGAGTCCGACACAGCCGAAACATTTGGAACAGTTGCGACAGTCGTACATCAATCGGGAGTCAATGCACTCAATACAATGGACTCCGTAGAAAAGATTGAACGAACGGATACACGAAAATGATTCGTAGAGCGTTTCACAAAATATACATATAGAAACGTCCACGCAATCCTTGCTTAAGGCGGGCGTGTCAGAGTACATGCAATCTTGCGAGAAGTAGCCGCCAGAAACCAGATAGCAGTTTTTTGCATTGGTGGCGGAGAGGCAGTAATCACAGTTCACCGAGTTTGTGAGATTCACATTCGGGCGCGGCACGGCCAAAAGCAGTTCATGGTACTGCCCGAAAAACGGCTTGGAAAAATCGTATTCTCGTCCGTAATCCAGAGGGCTCCATTTATCGCTCCACCAATATTCGTGATCGTACACTTTCGTTCTACTCTCTGGAGGATACCGAGAAATAAGTTCTTCGGCGTGGCCCGGCGCCTCGCACTTACGCCTGAAAAGCGCGAGGTCGTTCACCCATATCGTCTGCCGCATCATCCGGCACCGAGGGCAAAATGTCGGCGGCGGAACCTTGATCCTCTCATAGAACACTAGATCCTCGGGATTTATCGTAAACTCGTCTTTACAGCTCTGGCAGGTCGAAGACACTGAGCTTCGCGAATGTGTTTTAGTTTCGGATCCCACGATATCTATAACTTATTACTTGTTCTCTTAAAGAAAATAGAAACGCGGTTTTTCACCGCCATCCACAACGCCGTCACAACGAGCTTCGCCGATCTCAAAAGGATGATAAATTTTTCGCGCATAGCTATACGACTTCAGTATTGTAACAGGCCTCACAATAGACGATTTCCGGACGGTCGGGAGAATAGCTTGTTTCAAATTGATTTGGGCAAGGTCCGGCACCGTGAAAGTGGCTCGCGAAATTCGGGTAGTTCCCCGGTGACGATTTTTCGCCCGCACACATACATTTCCTTTTCCAAAGTTTCATCGGATTCCTCTGCTTCAATCTTTCATAATGCCTGCAGTTCGGACAAAGCCGCGGGAGAGAAAAATTCATCCGCCGATAGAATTGAAGCTCCTGCGGAATGATCTTGAACGCGCCGGTGCATTGCTCGTTACATTTCCCCTCGTGAATACAACCAATCGTCTCTTCTGTGATAGTATCCGGAACATCGCGGACATGATCGGGAATGGCCCCTCCTTTTATGGTAATTTGATATTGTTTTGGTTCAGGATCCCACCATGGATATCCCTTTTGAGTTGCTTCTTCTTTTGTGAGGGGGAAGAAGGCTTGCGCTATCGTTTCGTTGTATCCGAACGGACTAAATTCCGGCGGCAGAAACTCTCCGTAACGGTATATTCTCCCCGCATTATCAACGTAGGGCATATCGTTCATGTGTCGCATAATTTTGGGAATGAGCGCTTCGTATTGTTCTTTTGTATACTGCTTATTCAAAATACAGTATTGCTTGTTACGAAGCGCGACGCATCCGAAAAGATCCGAGTTTTTAACAAGGATATGCCAGCAATATTCAAGATTGACCGCGTTGGCCCAACAATCGAATGAAAATTTTACGTTATTCTCTCCCCCACCAACCCCCATACACTCATACCCACGAGTCAGATTCCCTCCCCACATGGTTACGTCATATGAATCCTTGGACGGAAAAAGGAACAAAAACTGACAATATTTGCAATCTTCGCAGTACCCCACTTCGTAGCTCAAAAACGTATTCTTTGAATTGAACACATAATCCCCGGTCGTGTTCGCGTTCTGTAATCCCTCCATGTATTTTCGGGGGTAACCAAGTGCGAGTTTTTGTATTTCTTTTTGAGCCGCTTCTGTCGTTTTCTGCGACCCGATATCAAATTCTTTCAGTTTTTTCTCGTACGTTTCCTTTGTATAGGGCTTATTAAAAATGTAGTACTGCTTGTGACGCAAATTCACGCATCCGAAACAATTGGAGCAGTTGCGGAGATTTTTAGAGAATGCGACCTCTACGCATTCATTGCAATTCGTGGAGAAAAAAGTCTTGAAACATTTGAATAAATTGGAACTATCATAACAAAGTTCGCAAAGGTCTCCCATATAGATATCGAGCGACCGCTTACTGTGTTCCAAATATGTTGAGTACGCACAATCCTCGCTGAAATCAGAATTGAAGAGGAGGTAGCAATTTTTGAGATACGAGGCAATATTGCAATAATCGCTATTGACCAGTGTTGTATATATTGTCTCCGGTCCGATCTGCGGAACTTTATTGAGAAGCTCTTGATACTGCACAAGAAAAGGTTTTGAGAAATCGAGATCCATCCCGTATGCCATCGAATCCCAGTTGTCACTCCACCAGCAGGGCTGACAATACACGGGAAATGGTGTCTTGGGTGGGAAAATCGAAATAACCTCCTTGCGGCATAAATCACACTCCCTCCGATGGAATGAGCGTTCGTTGAGAAACATCATTCGCCGCACCATACGGCACTCCGGGCACCACGTCGGCGGCGGCACTTTTATTTTCTTGTAGAAATCGAAATCCTCCGGTTCGATAACGAATGAGGACTTACAATTCTGGCACTGTTTTGTTTCGGTGTTCATATTATTTCCTCAAGATAGCACTTCTTACAGAGAATTTCCTTGACTTCTTCCTCGGGGTAGCTCGTTTCAAATTCGGCGCTGCATCGCGAACAGATGCGTTTAAAAATCCTCAAGTTTTTGACCCACTGAGTGAATTTTTCATCAATCCGGCAGAAGGGACATTCCCGCAGGAGCGGCAAATTCATTCTCCGCAAGAACGAAAGTTCCATTGGAATAACCTTGAATCCCCTCCCGCAACGGCCACAGCCAAAAGTTTCTTTCAAAATATCGTCTTTCGCGTCTTTGATGTGGTCTGGCAGGTCGCTCGCCGGCTTTGTAATCGTGTATTTCTTCGGCTCCTCATCGTGCCATTCCCATCCTTCGTTTTGAACCTCCTCTTTCGAGCGCGGGAAAAATTTGTTGGCAATCGTCTCGTTATAAGCGAAAGGAGAAAGCTCCGCCGGAAAGAATTCGCCATAGCGATATACTCTCCCTTTTTTGTCCGTGTAGGGCATTTCGTTCATATGTGTGATGATTTTCTCGCGGAGCTTAAAGAATTCTTCTTCAGAATACTGCCTGTTCAAAATACAATATTTGTTCTTTCTCGTTGACACACAGCCAAAATGGTGGGAACCGCCGGTTGAAAGTTTTGAGTACTCTACGTCCTCCACGGTAAGACCCGTCTCGTTGCAAAACCTTGCCCGAGAAACGTTTTCGCCGACATTGCAGCATTCATAAGAGAGCGACATATTGTTTCCCCAGCTTGAGACATCGTAGCAGTCCTTCACAGGACCCGTCTCGATCATAAAGAGAAACCGGCTGTCTTCTGCGCCTACGACTTCGCGGCAATCCCTGCAATTTTTAGATGAGAACACATAATTGCCCGTACAATTTACCGCAAACTCGTCAAAGCGCGGCTTGGGAGGAAATTTTTTCCAGTGTTCCTCCGCACGTTTTTTTACTTCTTGATAGGTGCTATATGAACCAAGATCCCATTTTTTAATTTCTTGAAAATACTCTTCTTTGGTGTGCGGCGTATTGAATATATGATACTTTTTGTTCCGAAGATTTGCCGACGCAAAACAATTTTGGCAATTCACCGAGTCCTTCAAGAACGCGACATCAACCGATTCTGTAACCTGACCTTGCAATCCTACTCCGCGGCTTACTTTGTATGTGTGCATGGAGTCGTAGCAAAGTTCGGAACTATGGGCGATCGAGGAGTCCAGCATCATTTTGTTGTACACCATATAAAATCCGTATGCCATGTCCTCGTTGAAATCGGCATGGAATACGAGATAACAATTCTTCAAGTGCCCCGCATGGTTCACATAGGGCGAGGTCTCCCGGGTCGGCGGGTCAATTGAAAGGCTAAGCATCGGCGTCTCGCGCCACAAATCGCGGAACTGCTCAAAAAACGGCCGCGAGAAATCGTAGTCGCGCCCGTACTCAAACGGATCCCATGTATCGGACCACCAGCAGGACGGGCAATACGTTTTATAAGGCGTCTCGGGCCGATACATAGAAATTACAAGCTCGCCGCAGAGGTCACATTTCCTTTTGTACAAGTTGAACCAATTAAAAAACGCGAGTCGCCTTTGGAGCCGGCAGTCGGGACAGAAGGTCGGCGGCGGGACGCTTACCTTTTTATAAAAATCAAAGTCTTCCGGTTCAATAGAGAAACTTTTCTTACAATTTTGACAAGTAGAATTCATATTCTTCTCACCGGCCTTCGTCCCGCATCAATGAAACTACGGACGGGCAGGTAAAATAAAAAATCCGAAGCGTCTATTGCAAAAGACGTTCGGCAATTTTGGCACTCGCGCACCTCACTATTCATACATACCTCAAGTTCTATATTCTATGTCCTAAGTTCTAATCCCCCCGCCCGTATCCTGTTCATCTTCCTCGTACATTCCTTCGAGTTCAATGATGATTTTCTTCAATCTCTTCGCACGATGGTAAAGCACAATTACACCTATAAAAAGGCAAACGAGAGCGGCGGCGATGAGTACGGCACCCCAAATTGGAAGCACCATATCCATACCCTTATTTTACCACGCAAAATGAATTAAATCAAGGGTTCCGGTTCTTTCGGCACTTCACCTTTCCCTTTTCCTTCAATGATGGCTTTTTCCTGCGCGCTCCGGATAATTGTTGCCTCCTCCTCGGCAATGAGCTTTTTCGCGGCATCCGCAGAAATCGTATATTTCCTTCTCGATGATTCAACGATCTGTTTCTTGTGGGACTCGTGCGGGGCGGGGAGGACTTTCAAGGTTTCCGCGGAAAACGGATCGTACGTTTCCCCGTCAATCGTCATCTTTATGTAAAATTCTTGCATTCCCAGGTTGATCATATCTTTCACTTTAAAAATCGGGTCCATCTCCGGCTCGAGTTTTTCCGCATCTTCGCCGCCGACGCGGAAAACTATAATCGTTCCGGTATTCCCGAGCACGGCCGCCTGCACGCGCGGAATGATCTGGCCCACGTATTGATGCGCGATCGTGAGACAAAGACCATATTTCCGGGCCTCCGAGAGGATATTCTCGAACGTTTCGGTCACAAGATTATGAAACTCGTCAACGTAGAGGTAGAAATCCCTTCGCTCGGACTCCGGGAGCCCGGCGCGGGCCATTCCTGCCTGCTTGATTTTCGTAATGAACATGGACCCGAGGAAACTTGAGTTCTCTTCGCCGAGCCGTCCTTTTGAAAGGTTGATGAGAATGATCTTTTTCTCGTTGATCATCTTTTCGAGGTCAATCTTATTCTCCTTCTGCCCGAAAATATTCCGGAGAAGCGGATCCGAGAGAAACTGGCCGAGCTTGTTCACGAGCGGGATGATGGCGTCGGTGTCGAACTTTTCCGACCAATCAGCGAATTCAATCGCCCAGAAGCGCTTCACCATGTCATCCTCAATGTACTCGACCACTTTCTGGCGGTAGTTGCGGTCGGTGAGCATCGAGATCATTCCGCGCATAGTGGCGTGGGGATAATCGAGGAGCGCGAGGCACGTAAAGCGGAAAACATGCTCGAGCCGCGGCGTCCAGTTTGCGCCAAATTGCTTTTCCATTACCTCGATCAACCCTTGGGTCAATTGATGCTTGAACGCGAGATCAATATTCGTGAGCGGATTGAATGATGCGGGGTATGCCATGTCGGTAGGATCAATCAACACGACGTCTTCAATTCTCTCCTCGGGGATAAAATCCAAAATCTCCTGAATCACGTCGCCGTGGGGATCTATAAAAAACAAACCGTGGCCGTAGGCGATATCTTGGCGTATGAAAAGCTCGAGAAGCTTTGATTTTCCCACGCCGCTTTTGCCGACGATATAGATATGCCGCCGGCGATCAACTCTTTTGATCCCAAAGATGAATTTTTTCTCCTCGAGCGCCGCAACGTAGTTGGTGCGCCCTATAAAAGAAGTATGCGCAGGATCAACCCTCCCATAAATCGGGAGTTCCGGCGGAGGAGGCGCATATTTGATTATTTGAATCTTTCCGGCTCTTGGCATGCCAATTTTATACGAAGCGAAGCGAGTTTATAAAATTGAGTCAAAGCACTTAGTATCTCGCTAAGTGCTCGATCGCGCACATAGGAATTATACTATGTGCGCTGACACCGAGCACATAATTCTAAAGTAAACTATTCTTAATTCTCTCTTTGAGACGCCGAACTGTCTGACCTCGCTGTTTCAATTTTCGCTCGCGTTGTCGGGCATCTTTCTCGCTTTTATAAGCTTCATAATACACCACTTCCGGTTTTTTATCTCGGTGCTCTTTTAAACGTCACTCCAAGTCCTTTGTGTAACCAACGTACGTTTCGTGAGTTTCGACGTTCTTAATCACATAAACATAATACATCTTTAGAATTATGTGCTCGGTTACACAAAGCCCTTTAGATGACTCCGACTTCGTGGAGGAATGCCCGGTAGTCCTCGAGTATTTTTCGAACCTCATCAACGCGCACCTGGAAGTTCGAGGTGTGCACGATGTTGTTCCGATACCGATGGGCGGCCCAGATGCGTTTTACCGTCTTGAATTCATCCTGCTCCATCTGCTGGATGCGATCTGCCATGTGGTGTCCACTGAACCCAAGACGTTTTAAGACGTCGTCCGCCATCTTGTCCGCTTCGATCAGCGCGAGCTTCATGGACTCTGCCGAGCCGTAATCAACGTTCCGCGTAATTTTGCGCCAGCGTTCCTTGAGGATCGAATCCCGAAGCGTGAGCACTTTCTTTGACGGTTTCACAAAAATCGTGAAATGCGGCCGATGTTGGAACGCTTTGTGGAGCGCGAAAAGAAACGCAAAGACCACGAGTGCGTCCACGACGATAAGCGCGAATGTGATAAGTGGAGTCCAATTCATCAGCGGATTTCTACTTCAGCTTTTCAATGGAATCCTCTTCCCCGAAAATTGCGAGCCCTGCGGGAGGACCGGTTTTTCTGCTCTCCACCCTCACCATGTGGGGCGCGGTGAGCACGTAGGCCGCAGGCGGATGGAAAAGCGTTGCGAGCGACTCGATATTCAGCTCCGGCATTTTATTATGAATGTTCCACATAAAAATGGAGGATGTAAGAATCTTTCCTATAATCGTTTCCGGGGGCAGTTCGCGTTTCCGATAATTATAGAGAAGGCGCTGTTTTCTTATCTCACGGCGAAGCTTGGGAAAAATGTACGGTGAATTCCAAATTTTTACGCGGGTGCTCATTTTTTCGTTTCTCACAAATCTATTCAAATCAAGCGTGCCATACTGATTAAAAGCGGAAAGGATCCCTCTCCGCGGGAAGCTGTCGTAATAAATGGACTTCGGCGAGAAATAAATGTAGCGAATTAAAGTGTTGAACGCAGGCTTCGCAAGGTTTCGCTCGACCGCCTTCAAAATATCCGTTTCCCCGGGCGTGCGGAAAAACGACCGCGTAAATGTTTTGAGTTCATCCTGCTTTTGCGGCTTCACGCCAAACGCAGGGAGAGGGCCTCCGGGGAAATCCGTCGTGCTTGCAACCCCGCCCGGGGAACCTTCTTTTTTCATTTGATTCAGTTTCTCCACAAGCCCCTTCCACTTTGCGTTCCACTCCGCCCGCGCGCCAGAGAGTAAAAGCTGGAGAACTATCGTCTGTTCCGGTTTCACTTGCGCCAAGACCTCGAGGAAACTCGAGATGGGGTCAATTTGCTGTTCCTCCTCTATCGCTTCAAAATCGATATAACTCTTGATGGGGTAGGCGGACTCCCGCGCGAGGATAAGCTCCGTGCCCCAGACATCGTAGCCCTGCTGGTAGACCTCCGTCATTGTTGCGGGAAGTTTGTCCATATAATCGTCCACCTCAACGAGATCCACGTCTTTATAGAAAGCGAAGAAAGCCGCTTCGAGGATGTCGCGCTGCTTGTAATAGATCCTCACGTAGAAATGGACTTCGCCGCCGAAGCTCGCGATCTCCAAAGAAACCCACCGGGTAACCTCCCCGTCCCAGTATTTCTCCTGAAAGTCGGCGGGTTCGTTTCGGAGTGCGTGGAGTGCCGCGAGCACCTGTTCCATCGCGCGCGGACTCTTGTCGATTTCCCGCGGAACCTTGATCTCAAGGAGCACCCACTTCAGATCTTCTTTAAAAACCTCGTTCCGCCAATAAACCCACGTTGAGAGAAAAAGCGGCCAGAAAATAAGGAATGCGAGAATCGCAAGCTCAAGCCCGAAATACTTATCGTTGAAAATAAAATCGAGCGAGAAATTTCCCAGGGACCCTGGCGAAAGGAACTGGTTAAGTTGTGCGAGAAGCGATTCGTACGTCATCTCTCCCTATTATAGAACCGAAACGCCGCCTACGAAAGAGGTTTTTCCGCGTATACCCCGAGAAAATGCCGAAAACAATTAGCTTTCCCGCACGCGGTAGCTTTTGTCATCCAAGCGCTCGAAAACATCCCTGTTTTGAAGGTTCGCAAGAATGGTATTGGGTTTGAAAAATCTGTCTTTCTGAACCGTGGAAACCAACTTTTCAAAAGTCATCGGGCCTTCCTTCTTCAGAATTTTTGCGATCACGTCTTTCGCCGTTCCTATGGTATACCCATTCTCCAAAAGACCGTAGATTCCGCGACCCACCAGCACAAAACGCGAATCTTTAATAAGCTCGTTGTGGACCGTGGGAGCAAGCGCTTTTCTTCCTCCCAAACCTGACTCATTGATCAGATCCGCAATATCGCGGAAATGAACGGGTTCTGATTTCTTCTTGAGCACCAAATAAATCCTGTCGCGGATAGTTTTCGGCTTAATCTCCGGCCATTCCGTGAGCCCAATGTCGCCGAAAGGACTCTTGTGAATTTTTTTCGAAACGCCCACGTAATTTCGGGCGAGTTTCGCCTCGATCCTCTGTTGTTTCACGAAACGGCTGAAGAGCGCGTCATACTCGCCCGCGAGCACTTCCCCTTTGAGAGGACGCAGAAATTTTGCAAACTGCCCAACGAAATCAGACGCCTTTTTGAGCGCTCCCTTGTCAAGATAATAAAAAGACCAAAAATGCTTGTCCGCGGGGTAAACCCCAAAGGCATCGGTCGCCTCGGCAAGAAGCGCGAGGTGATTTTCCGCAAGCCCATCGACGGATCCTTTGTGATAGTCCAAAACCGCTTCGCGCTTCGCGAGACCTCCAAGCCCCTTTAAATACTTCTGGGTTTTTGAAAGAACTTCGGAGCACGCTGCGCTCGATTTCACCTTTTTTGCAAGCAAATCAAGAGCTCCTGCCTCGATCTGGCGGACACGCTCCCTTGTCACGCCATAGCGGTTGCCGATCGCGGCGAGCGTCTGGGGAACTTTATTTCCTTCAAGACCAAAACGCCCCAGAAGGACCTCCTTCTGGCGCTGACTCAAACTGTCGAAAATTGGACCGAAAACTTTGCTCGCTGATATCATGTCTTGTTCGTGATGTATTATAAACTGACCATGTAAATCCGTCAACCCCGTCACCAGATCGAGCACTGCAACGCCTATTCCGCTTTCCCCATACAAGCCGTGTCATGGCTATCAGTAAAATTCGTGAGCAAAATAGATGTTTTATAGGACGGGCGTTGAGGAAAGCGAAGTGCTCGGCTCGCCCCGTAGAGCAACTGCGATTGGTTTCACTCAATATATCACATGCCGAACGTGGGATGGGGGTGTTGCTGCTACGTGACAATTCTGCAGGAAGAGGAGCGTGAAACGTGGTATTGCGATCGCAGTTGTCATACGGGGCTCGGTGCGGGGTCAACCCCTCCCCTTGTGGACTAGGAAACTTGCCGTTCCCAATCTACCTCGAAGATTCCTTCCTGCCCGGGACCCGGTGCGCAAGGAAAAGGGCGGGGCTCGCTATGAAAATTGAGGAATACGTTCCCACCGTAACTCCCACAAGAAGCGTAAGGATGAAGTACCTTAAATTCGGGGGACCAACGACAAAGAGGGCTATAAGAACCAGAATCAGCGTGAGGGAAGTGTTTAAAGATCGGGCGAATGTCTGGTTTACGCTTTGGTTCACGACCGCCGCAAAATCTCCCCTCTCGCGGCCGGTTCTCAGGTTTTCACGGATTCTGTCGAAAACGACGATCGTGTCATGGACAGAAAATCCCATCACCACGAGAAGCGCCACCACGAAATTGCTGTCGACATCAATGCTTTGATAGCGTCCAAGAAACGCGAGAAGTCCCGCAGGGATCAAGACGTCGTGGAAAAGCGTAAGAAGGGTAATTACTCCGTACTTCCACGAGCTTACCGGATAAGAAACTTTTCTGAATACGACTGCGACATAGAGAGAGATTCCAACGAGCACAAGCACGATCGCGATCAGCGCATTCTTCCGGAGCGTTTCTCCGATCGAGGGACCGATCGATTGGAAACTTAACTCTTCAAAACCGGGAAATTTGCTCTTGAGCGCAAGCGCATGTTGCTCATGTTCCGCTTCTTCGATCACCCGGAGACGAACAAGGAAAGTTCCGTTCGATGCATCGAAGCTCACGGCTGCATCCTCTAAACGCAGATCCGTCTTAAAGAAATTTGAAACGTCGGAAGTAGCAGCCGACTCGCCCGTGCGGAATTGCCAGAGCGTGCCGCCCAAGAAATCAATCCCCTGCCGGAAACCGAACGCAAGGATCGCGAAGGTAGAGAGCAGAACGAGCGTTCCGGAAATTGCGAAGAAAATATTTTTTCGTCCGACGATATTCATGGAAGTTGCGGCTTTTGGCCTTCTTTCACGAACGTTTTGAGGAGCGTTCGCGTAACGGTAATTGCGCTAAACATGCTCACGAGCACCCCCAATAGGAGCGTGAGCGCAAATCCTCGAATAAAGCTTGAGGTGAAATAATAGAGAATTACCGCGGTAATAATTGTGCTCACGTTCGAGTCCCGAATCGAGAGCCACGCGCGGCGGAATCCTTCCTCGATTGCCGCGGTTTTCGAAAGCCCCTTCTTCATCTCTTCTCTGCTGCGCTCGAATATGAGGATATTCGCGTCAACCGCCATTCCGATCGTGAGAATAAATCCCGCAAGGCCAGCAAGCGTCATCGTAATCGAGATGAGCTTGAAGACCGCAAGCGTGAGAATGATATAGACAATGAGCGCGAGAATGGCAAAAAAGCCGAGCGCCCCGTAGTAGAAAAGCATAAAGATCGCAACAAGGAGCGTTCCCACTGCCCCCGCGAAAATCGCTCTGCTTAACGAATCGAGGCCGAGCGTGGGGCTTACCGTCTGCTGATTGATCAAAGTAATCGGCGCGGGAAGCGCACCGGCGTTGAAGCGTTCAACGAGCTTCCTCGCCTCTTCAAAACCGAACTTTCCGGTGATCACCGCCTCACCCCCCGAAATCTTCTGCTGAACCCTCGGACAGTCGTTCTGGAAATCGGTGATTTTGTCGTCCAAGAAAATACAGAGAAGCTTTCCGGTATTTTTCTCGGTGATTTTCTCAAAAAGTTTCGCGCCTTCGTCGTTAAAGCTAATCGCGACCTGCGGCGAACGCGTGTTTTGATCGAGCGTTATCGCGGCTTTCTTCAAATACCGACCGGTCAATTCCGTCCTTATGAACGAAACGGTGCTCGTTCCCTGAACTTCGATTTCCCGAAAATCGAGAAGTGGCGTTTCTCCAATCTGCCGGATGGCTTCCCTCACATCCTTTATGCCCGCGAGCTCAACTACGAGGGAAGTCTCCTCTCCCGACTGCGCCGTGAATACCTGCGGCTCGGAGACGCCAAAGAGATTTACGCGGCGTTCGATCACGTCGCGGATGCCATTCACAACAGAACTCCGGTCGTCGGAAGAAACTTGCGAG
>CAYHEU010000005.1:0-24292 GCA_964355785.1 uncultured Candidatus Saccharibacteria bacterium
GGATCTCGAGGATCGAGAGGGGGAACACCGCGACGAGGACGTGCGTTTCCTTGCAAGCTCCTAGCGTCGCCTCGCTGAACGGGATCTCCGAAAGGCCGGCGATCTGCTGCCTCGAGGGGTTAACCCCGAAGTGCCGGATCGCATCTTCCACGCCGAACATGTTGCGTCCCATGATCTCACGGGCGCGCTTCTGGCTCGTCGTCGGTTCGAAGCCACCGTTCGCGATCAGCCTCACCACTTTCGCGGCAAGGTCGTTACCCTTCGAGTCAATGACTCTCTGGGCGAGTTCGTCGGTGAGACCCGCGGTCTCGAGCTTCAGGAGCACTTCGTGCTCCTTGTGCACCGACAGGGTACGGCTCATGATGGTTTCCATCACATACCTCCTGTGGTATTTGGAAATTATCGCGAAACTCTCGCGACTAGAGCCTCGGCTCGACATGAGACGAGTGCTTAAAAAGTTAATTAAAATAGCTTCCTAAACACTCGCCTCATAAATTAGAACCTCAAATATTAATTGTAAAAGAACGTATAAATTATAGCATACTTTATGCCAACCTGTCAAGTTGGGTGAGGAACGGGGCGATTCTCAAAAACCAAAAGTTGAGCTATTTCTTCTCTTTCTTCGCCACCGCGATAGTCGTGCGCACGACGGTGTCCGGATTCAAAGACATACTATCAATCCCCTCTTCTACCAAAAATTCCGCAAAGTCGGGATAATCGGACGGCCCCTGACCGCAGATGCCGATATATTTCTTCCTTTTCTTGCATTTCTTGATTATCTCGGCGATAAGCATCTTCACCGCGGGATTCTTTTCGTTCGCGATATGGGTTACGATGCCGGAATCCCTGTCCAGCCCAAGCGTAAGCTGGGTCAGATCGTTGGAGCCGATGGACATTCCGTCAAAAACATCCAAAAACGCATCCGCAAGAAGAACGTTCGAAGGAATTTCACACATTACATAAACCTTAAGCGTCTTGTCTTTCTTCCTATCCAAACCGTTCTTCGCCATCACCGCGAGCACTTGTTTGGCTTCTTCCACGGTTCGGCAGAACGGTATCATGGGGATAATATTCGTAAGCCCCACTTCGCTACGCGCGCGCTTTAATGCCTGGCACTCCAAGGCGAACGCATCGCGGAATTTCGGGTCGTAATAGCGCGAGGCGCCGCGCCAGCCGAGCATCGGATTCTCTTCCTGTGGCTCGTACATTTCACCGCCCAGAAGCGTGCGGTATTCGTTGGTCTTGAAATCTGAAAATCTCACTATAACGGGGTTTGGATAAAACGCCGCGCCGATCTTCGCGATGCCGAATGCGAGATTATCCACGTAATACTTTACCTTGTCGTCCCAGCCGCGTGTTTTCTTATTGATAAGCGCGCGGACTTTCGGATTTTGTTTTTTGAAATTCAAAAGCGCCATCGGGTGAATTCCTATCTTTGATGCAATAATAAATTCTTCGCGGGCGAGCCCCACGCCTGAATTCGGCAGGAATGATATCTCGAACGCGCTTTCGGGAATTGCCACATTTACCATTATTTTCGTTTTCGGTTTCGGAATTTTCCGCACGTCGTGCTCAATAACCTTGAATTTTAAGATGCCGCGATAGACCAACCCGTCGCTTCCCGTGGTATCCACTGTTATCATATCGCCCGTTCTTATCTTCCGCGTGGCATTTTCCGTACCCACCACGGCCGGAATTCCAAGCTCGCGTGAGACGATTGCCGCATGCGAGGTTCTGCCACCCTTATCCGTCACAATCGCTGAGGCGATCTTCATTATCGGTTCCCAATCAGGGTCCGTCATATCGGTAATAAGCACCTCTCCTTTTTTGAATTCGCTTATTTTTGACGCATCCAAAATTATCCGCGCTTTGCCTACGGCTATCTTTGAACCAACCGAAAAGCCTTTGACAAGGGTTTCTCCTTTCCCCAAAAGCTCATATTCTTTTACCTTGGAATAATCGCGTTCCGCGTGAATAGTTTCCGGACGCGCCTGCACGATAAAGAGTTCACCCGTCTCGCCGTCTTTGGCCCACTCCATGTCCATCGGCGACCATTTTTTGCTCCGCTTCGTGTAATGCTGTTCAATGAGCAACCCCCAATGCGCGAGTGTGAGCGCTTCTTTATCGTTTATTACAAATGTTTCTTTTTCTTTTTCCGAGGTGTTGATGATCTTTGTCTGCTTTATGCCCCGCCCGATCTGCGAATAGATCATTTTTGAGTTCTTGACTCCCAAGCGCTTATCAATGATGGGAGAGAGTCCCTTAACGTCAATCCCCTTTTTCCATACCAAAAATTCATCCGGTGTCACGCGGCCTTGCACTATCATTTCTCCCAACCCCCACACCGCATTGATGAGCACGACATCCTTAAAGCCGGATTCGGTGTCCAAGGTGAACATCACACCCGAAGCGCCCTTGTCCGAACGCACCATCTTTTCTACCCCCACCGAGAGCGCAACTTTGAAGTGGTCAAATCCCTTATCCACGCGATAAGAAATCGCGCGATCGGTGAAGAGCGACGCCATTGCGGCACGCACGGCCGGAAGAAGCTCCCGCACGCCGCGAATGCCGAGATATGTTTCGTGCTCCCCCGCGAAACTCGCGCCCGGCAAGTCCTCCGCGGTTGCGGACGAACGCACCGCGACGTCAACATTTTTTCCATACCGTCGCTCTATTGTGCGGTAAGATTTCACGATTTCCGCCTTCAAATCCTCCGGAAATTCCTGTTTCGTGATGGCTTCGCGGATGAGTTTTCCCCGCCGCGAGAGATCGAACAGATTTTCGGTGCGGAGTCCGCGAAGCGTCCGGTGAATAAAAATATCAAGCTTTGTGTTCTTTAAAAAATATCTGTACGCCTCCGCCGTTACGATAAATCCCGAAGGAACCCGCACCCCTTTGGGCCCCAGTTCGCGGATCATCTCGCCTAATGATGCATTTTTACCGCCGACAAGTCCTACGTCCTTGATGCCGACTTTCTCAAAGGGAAGTGTGAGTTTTTTCATCTTATTCTTTCCGGATAGAGATTTCCATTCTTTAAACTTTCCAAAATGTACACGTAATGGAACATTGTTGGTCGAATTTTCACTACCCGGCTTTAAGCGCAATCACAAGGTCCGAAACATTTGAACCCGTGTCGCCCGTCATTAGATAGTGGCCAACTTCTTCAAAAAGGGGGTACTCACTGTTTTCATCAAGCGCGCCTTCAAGGTCGAAATCTCCGTCATCAATCGCCTTTTTTGTAATTGTATCACAAATCGCGCCGGCGAATGGCCCGTTATCCAATCCGTCCGAGGCAACTGTCATGATGAGTTCGCCGCTTTTTATCTCGCGCATCGCGGAAAGTGCCAATTCAAGATTTCTTCCTCCCCTTCCGTGTCCGCGGATCGTTACCGTCGTCTCCCCTCCGTAGAGGAACACGGTTTTGCGGGGAGCTTTATGGAGATCCTTCGCAAACCTCAATCCCACGTCGCGCGCCTCGCCGCTCAAACATGTCGTGCAGATCTTTGTCGTAAAACCAAGCACTTTTGCCTTTTCTTCCATCGCTGCGAGTGCAAGTGTATTTGATACTGTAAGAATATTTTTCACGCGCTCAAAATACTTATCTTCTTTCGGCGTCTCTACAAGTCCACATTTTTCAATACCGCACGTCTTGAGAATATCGTACTTCACGAGAATCTCCTCCGCTTCTTCAACCGTCGTGTGGTCTTTAACGGTTGGTCCCGAGGCGACAAATTCCAAATTGTCTCCCGGAACATCGGAGAAAATAAGAGAGACCACATGCGCAGGATACGCATACTTTGCTAAATACCCTCCCCGTGCGAGCGAAAGATGTTTTCGCACCGTGTTGATCTCCTGAATCGTCGCACCCGCATGTATGAGCGCATTAAGTACCTCTGCTTCCTCAAGACAAGTGCCCTGTTCGGGAAGGCAAAGAAGCGTTGAGCCGCCGCCGGAAATGGCGAATACCGCAAGGTCGTCTTCCTTGAGATCTTTGAGGAGGGCAACCACCGCGCGGGCGGCCGTGATATTTTCGTCCGATGGCAGCGGATGAGTGCCCTGGAATGCCTTAATCTTTTTAAAACTATGCCGTACCTCCGTGTCAATCACGATGCCGCCGTAGAGCCGTTCACCGAAGATATCTTCGAGAGCGGTTGCCGCTTCCATCGCGCATTTCCCTATGCCAACGACAAAAATGCGGCTCACATTTCCCAAAGGGAACTTCTCGCCTTTCACGCTCAATAGATCACCATCAAGTTTAACCACCTCGTGGAGGATTTTATCGGTATCAATCGCCTGAAACCCAGCCTCGGCGATCTCGAGTGCCGCGCGGCGCGCATCGCTCACCGCCAGTTCCTCAAAATTTTTTATTTTTCTCATCATTTTTAAATTCTGAACTTTGAGTCAAAAAGTAGCTGTCGGTGCCAAAAAGCCACCGTGTAATTTTTAAACTAAAGTAGTGACCTACGTGAATGATAAAAGCCAAAATTCCGATCACGAGCGTAAACCACCCGATAGACCTGGGCACATGCCACCCCGCCGTCATAGAGCCTCCGAGGATAATCAGAAAAACCCCTAAGAGAATCCCGCTCACGTCCAAGAATATGTAAAAGAATCTCCGAATAATCTTGGCAATTGCAATGAGAACTCGATTTTGATTATGGTCGTTCATCTTAATGAATATACTATTATTTTAAGTGATTGTATGCATCTTTGACCATCTGTTGCACGCACACGGGTTGTCTATAAAAGGTAGTGGTAAATCTATTTTTTGAGGCGAGACTCAACGCGTTTGAGGAGTACCGCATTCGTGGCAACGATAATGGATGAGGCGGACATGAGAAGTGCCGCAATCTCCGGCCGCAGAGACCAGCCAAGCGAGTTATAAAACACGCCAGCCGCAACGGGGATTGAGAGCACGTTATAAATCGCCGCCCAAAACAAATTTTGCTTCATTTTGACGACCGTTGCCTTGCTCAAACGGATGGCCGCCACGATATCGTATGGGTCCGACTTCATAAGCACGATATTTCCGGTTTCAATTGCCACATCCGTTCCCGCGCCGATGGCAATGCCGATATCCGCTTGCGCAAGCGCTGGGGCATCGTTAATGCCGTCGCCGACCATTGCCACGAATTTCCCTTCGCCCTGAAGTTTCTTTACCCAGTTCGCTTTTTCGGCAGGCAAAACTTCGGCAAACACACGGGTCACGCCAAGCTGTTTTGCAATCGCCTCAGCGGTTTGCTGATTATCTCCGGTAATCATAATCGTTTCGATGCCCATACGCTTCAACTCACTAATAGTTCTCTCTGAATTTTCGCGAGCGGTATCAGCGACCGCTATTGCGCCGATAATATCGCTCCCCAAAGCAAGAAGCATCGCCGTCTTGCCTTCGCCTTGCAACCGTTTCATTTCTTTGCGCGCCTCAAGATCAAAATGTATCTTGTGGACTTCCATAAGTCGCTCGTTCCCTAAAAGCACGGGGTGGCCCCCGTCCGCAAGTTTACCCCTTACTCCATGGCCCGCTACGGCTTCAAATTTGGAAACCGATAGAAGATCGATCCCTTCTCGAGAGGCCTTATCCACGATCGTTCTCGCGAGCGGGTGCTCGGATTGTTTCTCTATTGAAGCGGCAATTTGAAGGATTCGCGTTTGGGTTTCTTTGTCCTTTCTCTCGAGAAACGAAACGATGTCTGTAACTTCCGGTTTTCCTTCCGTAAGCGTCCCTGTTTTATCAAGAATCATGGCGTTGATTTTTGATGTTTTTTCAAGCGTTGTCGCATCCTTAATGAGAATGTTGTGTTTTGCGCCTATACCCGTCCCTACGGCAACCGCAGTCGGTGTCGCGAGTCCCAGCGCATCCGGGCAAGCAATTACGACCGTTGAGACCGCAAACGTAAGAGCTGTTATAAGTCCTGCTCCGGCTATAAAATACCAACCCATAAACGCGGCAAGTCCCGAGCCAATCGCCACAATAACCAGCCACCCAGCCGCCGTGTCTGCAATGCGCTGTCCCGGCGCTTTGGAGTTCTGCGCAGTTTCCACCATTTTTATAATTTGCGCGAGAACCGTGTCGCTTCCCACTTTCGTCGCTTTGAATTTGATTGAACCGTTCTGGTTTATAGACCCGCCGACTACGCCGCCGCCTAATTTCTTATGCACAGGAAGCGACTCTCCCGTCACTAATGACTCGTCAATATATGTCTCCCCTTCGATCACCTCGCCGTCTACGGGAATTTTATTCCCCGGCCGAATGATCACGACATCGCCCCCTATAACCTCCGCGCTGGGAATGGTTATCTCTTTGCCATCGCGGAGCACCGTCGCTTGCGGCGGCACGAGATCAAAGAGCGCGCGGAGCGCATCCGAGGTGCCCCGCCGGGACTTCATTTCCATCCAGTGACCGAAGAGCACGAAGGTAACCAGAAGCGCGGACGCCTCATAGAACGTCTCCGCTTCGGGCCGGATAACCGTGAGGAGTACGCTAAAAAGGTACGCGGCTAAAACGCCGGTAGCGACCAGAACGGCCATATTGAGTTTTTTCGCTTTTAGAGAATAATAGGTTCCGGTGATGAAA
Organism: uncultured Candidatus Saccharibacteria bacterium; assembly: GCA_964355785.1. Taxonomy (GTDB): domain Bacteria; phylum Patescibacteriota; class Minisyncoccia; order UBA6257; family 2-01-FULL-56-20; genus CAYHEU01. The sequence continues at coordinate 6,575 of CAYHEU010000005.1, forward strand.
ATCGAGCCGGTCCAAAACACGATTGGCGTCGTGAGAATGAGCAGAAGCCAATTGATCGGAATTGGCGACGGTAGCGCAAGGCCCAGAATGTTCGTGCCGACCGGCGAATAAAGAAAAATGTGAATTGAAAGCAAGAACGAAATCAAAAATCGTTTGCGCATATCTCGCTCCATTTTTTTAGCCATCTGCGGACTCGTCATCGCCGCCTCGTGATCCCGGTGGCTCCCGCCTGCGCCGACCCGCCCGACCGTTCCGGTCGGGAACGGGCGGGGGCTTCGGCGGGCAGGCATCTTTGACATATCATGCCCTTCGTGGGCGGCGGGGACGGCCATAGCCACGGTTTTTGGAATCAGATCCATCCCGCAACCGGGACACTTTCCCGGTCCGTCTTTCACGACCTCCGGGTGCATCGGGCAGGTATAGACGGTCTTTGCGCCTTTCTTCGGCTCTTCTTTGTGCGCATGCTCCGTATGGCAGCACTTTCTATCCATCTGATACTCGTATTGCTTTGCTTCCATGCCGCACCCGCAGGAGACGCTTAACTTCTCCGCGCTGCAGCATACACATTCTTTGCCGCAGGTGCAGGGTTTTTTCTTCGACGCCTCGGTATGATTGTTATGATGATTATGGTTCATGTTTTTTCGCTAATTTCCTTTTTTTATTACACATCAGGTTCGTTGAGACAATGATGTAAGACGCCTCCATGTTAAATGTTCGTACACGCTCGACCAAAGGAAACCGAAGCCAAGCGCAAATAGAAGTTCTTCAAGAGGAATGCCAAACATCAAAATTCCGGAAATATCTTTAAGATTCCACACTCGCTCTACATAGCCCGGGTAAACGGCGAGGAGTGTTAGGAAGTACACGAAATAAATCCCTAAAAATATAAGAGCGCTCGCGATCATTTTCTTTTTCAGATCGGGGCGGCAATACCAAGAGAAAAGACCGCCAGTAACCATTGCTATCACCGCGGAGTAAACGGGGTTGAGCGGGGAAGCAACGAGGAGAAAGAAAAAGATTGCTGGCGCTGAAAGGATAGAGAGGAGATGGTAACGATGATGCGATAAGTGCCGTTCGTGGGATTTCATTCGTTTGTGCGAGGCATGAAAAATGCGTTCATAGATTACCACCGCAATGCCACCGATACCGAATGAAAAAATGAAACTCTCAATGTCAAAACCGGTCCGATGCGCCAAATCAAAAAGTGAGGGCGGATTCCAGTACTCTGGGACAAAAAGAGGTTCGGTAAACCCAAGAAGCGACGTCCACAAACTCACCGTGAGCATTTCTTTCTTGCTCTCTTTGTTTTTCAAGAGCGCATACACAACTCCCCAAATTACAACGAGGAACAGGCTCCATAAAAGCCATGCAAATTGTGGTTCGTGCGGCGAGTTCATGTCTGTCTTTTAATTATCCGGTCCTTTTTGTTTCGAACGAACTTTCGGGGACGTACTTCAGTGGATTTTTCTCGAATTCCTCTTTGCATACTCTACAGCACAAGTGGTAAACACTACCGCCATAATTCAAAATGGCGTACTCCTGCTTCCGGCGCAATCTCTTTTTACACACTGGATCGACATTAAACATGTTGGTTGTATGAACTTATTTAGTGGCAACAGCCGCCATGTTGTTTTTTATTAGATGAGTGATTATCCTGTTTCTGCGTTACCCCTTTGTCCAAATCCGTATTTTTTGCCTCACCTTTCCCCTCTTCGTGATGACGGCCGCCGCGCCCTGACTTAAAGAACATCCAGATATGGGCTGCCGCAAAAACTCCTATGGCAACAAGAAATAACCACGAGCCGCCTTTTGCCGACTGACCCCCCAAGAAAAACAGTGCGAGAAGCGGCAATGCACATACGAGCATCATCCACATCATCGAGCGGTCGTGTTTAATTTCTTGATTATCGTGATTGTGCATGGTTTTAATTTGAGTGAACGATCTTTACTGTTTCTTATTTTCGACTAAGCTCACGTTGTGCATCCAGACGATGTACCAGGCAAAGATCCAGGCGAAAACAAACACATAGACGGCGCCGAGTATCACGCTGCCGACACTGATCCACGTAAACCCGGGAAGGGTTTCGAAAATCGTGTGATGCAACTCTATGCCCCGCACGGAGCGGAGCGGGAGCAATCCGCCGAGCAAGCAGATGAAATATACTACTTCGGCCCCCAAAACGCAGAGCCAGCCGTACCGTTTAAACGAAAGCATATTTTTGTTAGATGTTATTGACGACCTTTTTTAATTTTTCCTCCACTTGCTTCGCGATATCGCGAAGAGTTTGATTCTCGATCATTTCCATCGCTACGGTCGGAAGAATCGCTGATACGAATGTTTTTCCGCCGTCTTCGTATACAACGACATTGCACGGCAGAAGTAACCCGACGTCTTTCTCCGCCTTAAGCGCTTCGTACGCGAACGGCGGATTGCACGCCCCCAAGATCAGGTAGTTCTCATAATCAACGTCCAATTTCTTCTTGAGCGTCGCCTTGACGTCAATTTCAGTGAGTATGCCAAATCCCTCTTCAGCCAATTCTTCTTTTACTTTCCCAACCGCTTCTTTGAACGGCAAAGTGCTCTCTTTTTTACAGCCGTACTGCATGTTTTAATTTGCGTTTAATTTTTCGACCTCTGCCGCCAGCTGATCATTGCGTATTCCCATATTGGGGTCATCAAACACATATCGGATAACTCCTCCTTTGTCGATCACTACGTAGGTATGTCCGGGAAGCGAGCCGTAATGCATTGACGATTCGGTTGTGAGCATGTTGTATTGCTTAGATACAGTTGCGTCTTTGTCAAACACAACCGTTGCTTCCGCGAGTTCCGGCATTTTATTGATTGCCTTCTGCCAATCTTTAGACGGATCCACCACCACGGACAACACCACTATCTCATCACTTTTGAAGCGCTCATCTTTTGCGAGAGAAACCATCTGGCTCCAGCATGCCGGATAACACATGAGTCCTTCGTTAAAGAAAAGAACGGTGTTTTTACCCTGTAATTCCTTCAGAGAATAGAGTTTCCCATTTCTGTCCGCCAACGTGAACTCTGGCGCCAGTTTGTCTACCAATCCCTGAAGTGACGCGACAGAAGTATCGGTAACCGAGGGCAAGGGATGGCCGTGCGGGTCTACTGCTGGTGTTGCGACCTTATTTTTGCCGCCGCTGTAGTACATTGCCCCAAAAGCACCGACAATGACAACAACAATGACAATGGCAAAAATATTATTTTTTTTCTTCATAATTTGATTTTTTGAATTGTTGCATCGACCTTTTTATTACGTAAATTACCAATATGATGAGGATAAACGCCCACGCATATTCAGGAATAATTTTCACGAAACCATTGATCGCATTCATAAGCTTAGTGAGATAAATATTTATCGTAGTCTGGTATTCAGAGTGAACAAACAAGCGGTTGGTAAGCGCAAGGTAGCTGATAAAAATTCCCATCATGAGAAAGGTAATGCCGGAGATTGTTTCTGCAATAGTTATGCTTATTTTTTTGCTACCGATTGAATACTCAATCGGTTTGTGGAAGGTTTGTCTAAGCTTCTGAGGAAAATCAACTTTATCAAGGAATAAAGAAATTAAGAAAAGAGGCGCCACCATCCCGAATACATAACTCAAGGTATAAACTCCTCCCCAGAATACAGAACCGGGGAGTGCAGCGAGCACTAACACTCCTGCAAGCACGGGCGCACAGCAGGTCGTCGCAATACCAGAAAATATGCCAAGAAAAAATACAGAGATTGCATTGTGTTTCTTTAAAGAAGGGTTTGCTTGGAAGGGTAATGCAAAATGCCGGCCGGTGAGAAGAATAATTCCCAAAATGGTTAAAAATGCGCCTCCGATTCCGAAAATCACGTTATGATAGCGGCTGAATACTTGCCCCAACACCGCCGCCCCAAGGCCTATCGGGAGAAAGACGGTTAAAATCCCCAAGAAAAAAATAAAAGTCATCAGAAATATCTTGTAGCGTTCGCGAAATATTGAGGCGAAATAGGAGGGAAGGAGCACGGTAATACAACAAGGGGCAAAAAGGGCTGCAACCCCGGCAATAAATGCTGCGACAATTGATGCGCTTAATAGTAATTCCATGATGAGTATTTCACTCGAGCGTCCATGTGAAAGTTCTCGACGCAACTCCGCCGACTCCGCGGATAACGATGCTTATAGAGGGCGGGAAAGGAACAATCGCGCTGAATTTCAAGACTCCTTCCCGGTGGTGGCCGCCCGGCGGATCCCCTTCCCATGCAGTTGGTTTATATGTGGCGCCATCTACAACCAACACTGAACTCTCTAAGAAGTTTGTGTCGAGCTCAACTGCGTGCGTGTTCATCTCAATTTCGAAATCCCACGAAGCGGCATTCGGAGTAATGTTTTTCGGTACTACGGTAGTAGTCACTTCTCCGCTATCGTCGGTCTTCGCTTCAAGCGTCCCTTGATTGCTCGCCGGGCTTTCTCGCAACTCATTGCCCTGATTCTCCGGCTTGCGGTAGACGCCCAACAAAACCAATCCAAAGAGCACTCCGACGATAACAGCAATCAATATTTTTTTATTCATGACGTAGCTTCTTGAGTTGCCTCAACATATAGTCGATGCCGCCAATATTCGCGAGCAAGCCTAGGGCAAATAGTTCGGTTTGGTACTGGCCAACGACTGCCGCGAACCCGGAGATACCGATAATCGGCAGTATATTCACGAGATAGTGCGCACAGCACGATATCATCGCGATCCCCGAGGTAGCGCCGGAAACGGCAATTACTCTTCCGCTTTTTTGCGCCCGATGGAGCGCCCGAAGATAACTAAAAAGTCCGATTTGGATGCCAAATCCCGTTGCAAGAGCAAGGATCCAATACCAGTTTCCGAAAAATTGCTCAAGGGCGAAATTCCAACCTGAAACGAACGATACCACCGCAAAGTAAAATCCGAGAAGCGCGAGCGTTCCAAAAAGTCCCTTAAGAACAGAGGAGAACTTCATACGCTACTCTTTTGCACCTGCATACTTTTGCGGATCGTCATCAAAATGTTTCTTGCACGACGCCGAGCAAAAATAATATGTTTCTCCTTTGTGCTCACTCGCATACCGAACGCCCTCCGCCGCAAGCTCCATACCGCAGACAAGATCAAACACTTTCATTTTTTGTGCCATCATATCTTAGAGTTTCTCGATTATGGCTTTTTAATAAACCTGTTGTGTAGCCATGCGAAAAGCCATGCGGCGACATAGGTATAAATAACCACCTGCAAGAAGCCGTAGATTACTCCAGGAAATCCTACTACTCGTGCTTCAAGATTCACAAGGTGTGTGAGCCAACTCATAAGCTGTGCGGCAAATTCCGGAGCGATGGCCACGACAATTGCGCACACCACATAGACAACACCCAATGTTGCCGCCGCGGCGAGCGAAAACTTATTTTTGTCTAGTTCCATTATAATTGTCTTATTTTTCGACCTTTCGTGCGCACTGCGCCAATCTACTTCCTTTTCGAAAGTTTGTAGACAGCGAGTATCTCCTTCACGGCTTTTTCTGCCCCCTTCCCTTTAAGCTGCTCTCTCGCGTGGGTTTTGAGGTGGTTTTCAAGCACGAAATCCTCAAAACTCGAAAGCGCCTCCTTCGCGGCGAGTGACTGATGAAGAATGTCAATGCAGTATTTATCGCTCTCCACCATCCGCTCAAGACCTTGTATTTGCCCCGCCGCGCGCCGGAGACGGCGAACTGCCTCTTTTTTAACGGTATTATGCATGAGGGTAGTATACCCCTGGGGGGTATACTATGTCAAGAAACCTGTGGATAACCACTCCTTTTCTATATATTCCGGATTTCCTTGAGTTTCTCCTCAAACTCCTTTTTGTCGATCTCCCCTTTCGCGTAACGTTCCTTCAAGATTTCGAGCACCGAACTGCCTTTCGATGCGCCGCTCAACCATCGGATGAGAACAACAACGGCGAATATGACAATTGCCCACCAGAGGAGCATCGAGAGCCCTCCAAAAAATCCAAAAGGACTTCCGTAGCCGTACATCATATTGTAATTCTTAGATCCGAAGGGAGACGACCATCCTCCCTTCCCTCCAAACATATCTCCCATCATCATATTCATCATCGGCATAAATCCTATCCCGCCCGCCGAGAATGCCGCGTTCATATCACAGCCGGAGAGACGTTTCCCCATTACGACATGCATCGTTTCTTCCCCTTCTTCACCCATCATGCTTATCATCATCGCGTTCATCGCGGCATGTCCTTCCCCCAGCATCTGACCCATAAAATACTCGCCGAGCGCGCCGAAATCTTCGTCAGTCAAATCTTTGCATTCTGTCTGTTTCGCTTGGAGCTTCTCCCACACCGCTTTTCCTTCTGCTTCCTCGCGGGCAGTATGATCATCCTCTGCCGCAAGACCCTGGCCCATCATTTGCGAGCCCATCTGCGCGCGAGCAATTCCCACAAGAAATACTATTCCGAGAACTGCCACTCCAATCGCACTAATTTTTTTCATTGTTTTATTTTTTGCTTTGATCTTTTTCTTTCATTGTACCCCTATGCCTAAGGAAGATAAGCATTCTTACGAAGCCACGACTTTTTTCCCGCTATATTGGGCTGTAGAAAATCTCCTAGTTATGTAGTTAATGCGATGGAATGCTTTAGCTTCGCAATCTTCCCTTAGGTGAGGGGTTATACTCCACAACTTCCGCTGCTTCCCCCGGCGGGCGGAGTAATCTCGGAAAGAATCCGCTGATACCCCGAACCGCTTGAGAAATCAGCACCAAGGAGTACTTTAGGATCGGCTGATTCCATTTGCACGCCGCGATTCGAGAGATAGGTTCCGATTGCCTCGTAGGTATCGGGAAACCAATAGCGGTTGAGTGTGAGTGCGCTGCGGTACATTTCCTCCTCCGATTTTCCCTGCGACGCCATAAGCTCAAGAAATCCGAGCATCGCCATCCCATGGTTGCAGTCGGGAAAATACGTTGAGTTGTCACAGCACGGACGATAGATGTTCTTACTTACTCTTTCCACGAGTTCCTGCTGGGGTTCGGTAAGCACAACGAACTCGTGGCGCGAATAGTGCTCCATACTGTTCCCTCGCGCAAGCGTCCATCCGCCCGTTGATGCGAATCCACCCGCCCCACCATAACGGGGATCCGCCATAGGCCCACTCTCGAGAATCCGGTTTTTGTTCCCAAGGCCAAGCGCCCAAAAGAGGTTCAGGAGAACTCCCGAATTCTCCTCTGTTATCACGATCGCTCCGTTTTCGCCCGAGAGCATTCGCTTGTCTTCCTCGCTCAATCCTCCCCGATTTGCATAGAGAAGCGCAAAACGATCGGCATCAATCACGCCCGTATCAACAAGCTGTTTCCCTATGTCTCCCCATACGATCGGAAGAACTGCGGAATCCGAATTTTCACTCACGGCATCTTCGCCCTGAAGAATCTTATTCGGCGACGATGATCCCCCAAGGAAAAGGATTCCCAAGAATGCGGTAAAGAGCAATGCAATTATGATGTTTTGTTTCATGATTTTGTAGGCAACGTACATCCACTTTTCTCCGACAATTTTTGAATCCCCTGTTCGCCGACAAGACGCTCGCCGTTCGTAAAGATCCACGTGGGATAACCTTCAATGCCAGCCGAAAGGCAGGCCTGCGGGTTCTCTGGGCACTCCACGTACGGCACAAACTTAAACGACGATCCGAACGCCTTCTTTTCGTTCTGGCAGTGAGGGCACCAGTTTGCGCCGTACATCGTTATACCTTTCCCCGCGAGACACTGTGCAAAGCTATCGAGCGCGCCGTCCGCATATTTCTGCGGAAAAAGAAGATATATCCCCGAGAATACGACCACAACAAGCACAAGACTAATCAATACAGATTTTTTATTCATCGCAGCAATTAACCAATTTGTTTACTATATCCTCGACCGACCACGGTTTATCCTGAGCCTGTCGAAGGACCTCTTCCTTTGTGTCGTGGATATTCAGTTTCCCCGATGATATTTTCTTTGCACCCTTGAGATCAACAAGCTTCAGTCGCACCGCCCAGAAGAGCGAGTAGATGCGGTATGCCTTTTTGAAGACATCTTCCGCCTCGTCCCGTTTTCCATCCGATTGAAGCTTTGTTCCTACTTCTATGAGGCGCATCGTGGCAGCCAAGAGATGCTTCGAAATGCACCAGGTTTCGCCTTCGTGCGCATCAATCATCTTTGCAAGCATCGCCTTCCGCACGTTTCTTACCTCTCCCATAAGGTCAAAGTATTCTTTTTTCCCTGTCTTCGACGCCGTAAAGAAGAAATGTTCTTCCAAACTCACGAGATTCATGACGGCAATGCTCAAATCCTCTTCCATCGAGAGATCGAATTGTTTCCCCTTCTTTAGCTCTTCGATCCGCTCGAGAAGTTTTTTGAATTGTTGTTCGTTTTCTTTCATTGTTAGATGAGGAACATGGCGATTCCGAGCAAGACCATCGCGATCCCGCCATAGAGACGTATATTCCGCATGTTTTCCTTCTTCCATTTCTCGACCTTGCCCAAAAGGAAACTGTCGCTTGCAACGAGGAGTATCACGACAAGCGGCGATATGAAGATGAGATTGTAGAGCGCGAGGTATCCAAGCCCGAGGATATACTTTGACTGGTCGTGAAGAAATCCCAGAACCGCGAGATATGGGCCCCCCGTGCACGGGAATTCGCAGAGTCCCACGAGTCCGCCCAAGACGAATGCGGTCAGAGCCGAACCTTTATTCATGAACTTCGCCATCATTGCGTGCGTTCCCTTCGGGATTCGGAGTTTGATCGGGAACGACGGGAAAAACTCGTTTACGAGATTTATCCCGCCGAAGAGGATGAGGATTGTCGCACCCACCTTCGCCATGAAGTGCGGCGTGTTGAAGAGGTGGAGCGCCTGAAGAATTCCGAGTCCTATCAGAACGTAGATCGCGAAAATCCCCGCGATATAGGATCCTCCGATCTTGAATATTTCTCGACGCGACTTCCCCATGCTAAAGAGAAATGCGATGGTAATGAGGAGTATCGAGAACGCGCATGGGTTCACGCTGTCTGCGAGCGCGGCAAGCACAAGAATTGGGAGAAACCACGAACCGCCTTGGGACACGGCATAAATCAAGGGTGCGCTCTTGGGGGAGGCAAAGTAGAATGCGGCGCCTATCACAAGCACTCCCAAGAGGACAAGCCAGATAAATTTCTTTTTTGCGAACTCGGCCATACTATGGCGTTACGTCGGCCCGAAAGCCCATCGTGTATCGCCCTTTATTCGTCTCAAGAAGAACCTGCCGCTCTACGGGACCGATCCCCGCGGGACCGTGCGCAGCGGGATCAAATACGGTCTCGACGGTAAGCGCTTCTCCTGATTTCACCGTTCGGTTCACGCTGGGCACCGGCCCGTGCCCCGGCATTCCGAAGGGCCCGAGCTTTTCTCCGCCGGAGAACTCAAGAAATGCTTCTGTGCACATACAGGAAGTCATAGATTTTTGAATCTCGAGATCGATATCGGTATCATTCACGAGTTCAAAGGCATGCATTACTTTTCCTTTCGCCATGGACACTTGTCCAAAATCGAAGAGAGGCACCGTTTCGCTCAAAGACGCTTTTGTAATGCCTTGAGGCGTGGGCGCCGCTTCGCCCGAACGGGAATTTTCTCTTCCCCAGAGCATAAGCCCTGCTCCTCCGATAAGTACGACTGCGATAACTAAGATTTTTTTATTCATGGATATTTTAACGCAATAAAAACCCCTCATTGAGGGATCGCGTGGCGCCAGCGAACTTGCCTCTCGACGTGAGGCTGTTCAAAAGGCGCCTTTAGAGAACAGACGGACTATTTTCGTGAAGTGCGAGCCAGTGGTTGAGTTTTTGTACAAGCGGGAACGGAGCATCTGCGAGTCCCCGGATTTCCCCGTAGCGAACGTTGAATTGCGGAATAAGAAAAGAAACCTTAAGAGAAAAAAGCGTAATCGCGAGGAGTGTGATTAAAAGAAGCGCGCTCAAAAAATTCGCCGAAAAAACCGCTTGTGAAAAGCTCTGGAATGCCGTGAGATGGAATGATGCGAATCCTAAAGGATCTTTCTCCGGGCATGGCGCGCTCTGCGCAATAGCGCCAAGACAGAATCCCCCATGCTCGCTCCCCGCGCCGTGACCCATAGCAAGAAAACCAAACGCCGCGATCGAGACAACGCTTAAAATAACAAAAGTGGTAAGCGCTGATTTCATTGGTTTTAGAATATCATACCCTCCCTATTCTTACAATCCCTACGTATCAAAGTAATTCCTGCCGGTCCTATACGCTTCAATAGAACTTACGCATCCCTTAAAAAGCGGTTCTGGCAGCTTATCCAAGTCGTACCACGCCCACCCTTCACATTTTTCGAGCTCCAGCGCCTTCGGATCTCCGCTTTTCCAATCCACAATAAGACCCACGTCTACGAAATGTTTCTCATAAAACTTGAAATTAAGGAGGCGGAGAAAGCGGATGTTTTGGATCTCAATTCCTGTTTCCTCGCGAACTTCCCGCTTCGCGCATTCCTCAAGCGACTCCCCCAACTCCAACTTACCTCCAGGGAATGCGTAATCCCCGGCGCCGTGCGCATTCTTTCTCTTTCCTAAAAGTACCTTCCCTTCTTTCATCACCATCACCGCAATGCCGCATTTTGGATATTATGGATTATTCTCCAACATATTTGAATCTTGGAACTCTCGTGCCGTTCGCTTCTACTTCTTCCAAAAACATTTTAATCGGCCGCATCCAGTAGTACGATTCTCCCGCGCGCTTGCCGGTGATGTGCCTATAGACTACAAACTCCTCTGATGTTTCGCTATGAATGCCTTTGCCAATTACCTTAACAAGATCTCCTTTGTAATGCTCGTAGATTCCGAGTTTTAAGTTGTCTTCCATGTTTTCAAATTTAATCTTTCATTACCCACTGTACGCGCCCCACGGAACCGTCGGTCAAGCGCACCTTTATTCCCCGCGGATGGCTCGGGCGAGAAGTCAAAATGTCTTTCACGATCCCCTGCTTGTAATTGTTTGTGCCGTAATTTTCTTTTTCTATAATCCACACCGCGTCACCCAGCTTAATTTCAGATCTCTTCGGAGGATTTGGGTTGTCGCGTATATTATCTTCCATGACACTCTCAAATAATAGTATAAAAAATCGGGCTCCGCACTTCGGAGCCCACAGACGAACTATTTCTTCTTTCGCAGAAATTCAACCATGAATCTCTGGAAAGCCATGAAATCGCGCTTGTAATGGAATTCTGGAGGATGCTGTGCCCGCACTCCGAGGATACGACCTTGATACTTTCTAAAGGACGCTCCCCATGACCCCGTTTTCTGAAGCAACCTAGCAAATTCGAGGGTTAGCACGTGAGGCGGCTCGACGAAGAGAGGGCCACTCTCTTCTAAGGTCACGATCCGTCCCGAAAGCCGTGCTGGCTTTCGCATTTCCCCCTGCGTCGTTGTCGGGTAAAGGCTCACTACAATGCCATCCTCCGCAACAGAAAGGAGATTACGAAGATGGCCTGGTGGCGCTGGAGCGTGCCCATAGACGAAGAGAAACCGCAAATCGAGAATTCGCCGGAGCGGCGGAAGACATTGTGCACTACTCGTCCGACGTTTGCCGTGGACCATCTTGATGCGCGGATCATCTCCGAAAAGCTTTTCTATCTTCCGATATTCGTGCACGTAGTTGACAGCAACTATGATTTCCCGAATTCCAACTTCTTTCAGCCACTCTATGGTGTAACTGAGCACCGGAAGACCTCGGATTGGTACAAGGCTCTTATTTCCATACTTCTGTGCCAAGGCACCAAGACGTGTCCCTTTTCCTCCCGCTGCAACCACCACTTGTCGTATCATCCAATTTCCTCCTTTATTTTGACTCAATTACGAACTTACTCACCTTTACCATTTAAGGACTTATTTTACAAGTCGCTCTCGCTGAATTTTATCTATACACTCCAGAATAAAACTCTTCTCCTTTTTAAGATCTTCCAGAGCTATCACGCTTTCTACGATTATGGGAATATTGAAATTTTGAATCCCTCTCACTATATCCAGCTGTTTTGTATTAAATAGCGGATCATGGTACCCGGCATAACCGCTTACGTGCACTTGGGAAATCTTATTGCCGAATTTTTTGTAAAAATCTGATCCCATTTTCATAGTTAGGTCATTTGAGTAAATGTGATTTACATCAAGCACAAGCGTAAAGTCAGAATACCCATCAAGAATCTGCTCAAAATCTTCCGTAGACCGGCACGATTGTTTATGATTGTCCATATTTTCGACCGCAACCGGCGCTCCAACCGAACGGAGAACTGAAAAATCCTTTATCGTATCGGGGTGAAAAATAACCAAGTCTATGTTCCGAACGTTATTGCTAAAATACTTAATTTTGTCCAGGATTTTTAAACTATTTTTGTCTTTACCGTAATCAAACTTAGGCGCGTGAAAACTCACATACTCAAAATCGTCCAAATCTACCGCCTGTATTTCATCTAATAACCCCTCTTCAAGAGATTTTAGTTTTACAAAACCAAGCTCAACAAACTTGCATCCCGCCTTTTTGATAAACCCGAGTGCCTCTTTTGTCGTGCAAAACTTATGGAGTGAGCCTGTCGAAAATCCAAGTTTTATTTCATTTTCCATGGCGCTTCTATGTTTTTTCGCCCACAAGGTATACGCATCCTTCTGAACAAATTTTGGCACTATGTTTCATTTTTTCGGGAAAACATAACTTATCCTTATGTGAGAATCTTTTGTAGTTTAAGCTTGACGTCGCAACCCAAATCGTATCGCCACAATGATTCCAAGGTTAATAAAGAAAATATAGATTGGGAAGGCAAGGAGGATGGGATTGAAACTTCCTACCGATATAATTGCTAAGAATCCAGCAATGCAAGTTAGCACCCACGTACTCAATGTCTCTGTTTCGGGATACTTATAGGATTTGAGAATCGTAAGAACTCCGCCTATTCCGTCAATCACAATTACAAGAAACAGAGCGATTGCGGCTTCACTTGTTAAGTACCACAATACGAGGCCAATTCCTGCGGCGACAAGGGCAATTTTATCCCTTTTTACTAACCCTCCAATACCATACTTAATTCCAAGAAAAAACACTAAGGCATCTCCTAATGCTTGAATACCTGCAAGGATAAGAGAATACGATGCACCTTTCGCAAGTTGTGAGAAAAATGCAATGCTTCCTAAGACTGTCCAGATAAGCCAGGAACCTCGTTCGGGTTTTGTCTTACCCCGAAAAATATCCCGTATGTAGGGAATAAACGATATTGCGATAAATATACCCGATAGATACCCCGCAAACTCGCTTGTCATATCACAAACTTATTATCCACCGATCAAAAATCTGTTTCATCTCTTCATGAATTAATTATATCCTTTGTTATTTTCCGCTTATCAACCTTCTGTGCTCATCTATGTTCAAAAGTCCGCATTTCTTGATGTGTGATACAAATGGGAATCAAGATTTACCACTCACGTTTTTTCCCAAATCTCCAAAAACAGCCTGATTTCGTAATCGTAGTTACAAGTCGATAAATATCTTGCGCGGGCTCCTCTGGTTCGCGATCTGGCTTCTCAGTTTCAGTAGCACCCTCGTTTCCCATATCCGTTTTTACCCAACCGGGATCGAGAGAAGAAACAACGATGCCTTTATTTTGCAATTGAAACGCCAACACACGAGTCCACATATTAAGCGCCGCCTTAGCGAGTCGGTAGCCAGTAGAAGATTTGTCATCTATCGGAAATGAAAATGCGCCGTAGGTCGAATCAATATTAATGATGTGAGCGCCTTCAGACATAAGTGGCAAAAGGTGTTGGGTAAAATCAATAAGACCAAAGAGATCAACCTCGAATGTCTTTTTGATTTTTTCAAGATCTATCGCCGTATCATGAGCGTCAAGGATGATACCCGCATTATTTACCAGCGCATCCACACGAAGCGATAATTTTTGAATCTCAGATACAGCATGAGCAATACTGCTAGTTAATCCCTGATCCATACGCACGGGGATAAAGTTTTTTAAATCGACTGGCGGCGTAGTATCCAAGTACGTGCCAATAACACGCCAGTCGTACTCAAGAAACTTTTTTGCCGTAGCAAGCCCTATACCTCGACTCACTCCAGTTATTACAATGGTTTTCATAGTTAAATGTTATTTCTTTGCCATATTCTTTTGATGCTCTTGAGTATTCAACAACCCGCACTTCTTATATTTATCGGTCCTCCCACAAAGGCTTATCGCTAAGTAGCTCCTTGAAATACACGTCTATATCGTCCAACGCCATCAATTCTTCCCAGCTGTACCATTTGTAAATATCGTTCTCGGTCGTATCAAGTTTTATGTCACCTTTCGCCTGCCCAACATATGTGAGACGAACTATATGCCGCTCAGCATTAGGCATTATATCCTGCGCCGCTATAAGCTTTGGTGTTCCTTCAAGCTCCAAGTTTGTTTCTTTTTTAATTTCCCGCTTCAGATTCTCCAACAATATCGTACCCGGATCGATCCTTCCCCCAACAATGTCCCACCGCCCTTTCACGTCTGGGTATTTTTCCAAAGAACGCCGCAGTAATAAATATTGCCCCTCTTTATTCTTAAGAAGTACTTTCACTCCGACTTGTAATTTGACGTTATCTTCCATGACATTTCTTATACTTCTTCCCGCTGCCGCACGGGCAGGGGTCATTGCGACCCACCTTAGAGCCACTAGGTGTTAGGGTATAGCCACTAGGAACCGGCGAAGAACGCCGACTAGAACTCGCTGTCGTCTGCGCGGCAAGCTTGAAAAGATTCGTAAAAATCCAACCGTTAAAGTTCAGCCAGAAGCCCTGGAAAAGCCGGTGTGATTCGCGGCGGTATTCCACAAGCGGATCCTTTTGACCATATGCGCGGAGCCCAACGGATTCGCTTAGCGCCTCCAAGTCCTCCAGATGGTTCATCCAAAGGAGATCGAGTATGCTCAAAGTCCTTCCAAGCGTTGCCGGATCGACCGAGATTTCAACGCTCCGCTTTGTAAGAATGCTCCCAAGCGCCTCAAGCGTGGGCTTCTCGGGCCACAGAGCTTCCTTGTTCGTAATTCCGGATTCCTCAAAAGCTTTTTTGAGCTGCTCTGCGTTCGGTCCTTCAAGATATTCAGCATCTGGGAACATATTTTTTACTACCTGCTCGAGGTATCCGTAGGCCGCGTCGAAAACGATCTTTGCAAGCGTCTCTTTGTTCAAACTCTCCAAAATCTGCTTGCGCCTCACATAAACTGCCGTGCGCTGTTTGTTTAAGACGTCATCGTACTCAAGCAGATGCTTTCGGAGATCGAAATTTGCTCCCTCGACTCTCGCTTGCGCCTGGGCGACCGCATTTGAGATCATTTTCATCTCGATCGGCTGATCGTCGGGAAAATTGAACCGCTCCATCAGGTTCTTTATCCGATCGCCGCCGAAAATCCTTATCAGATCATCATCGAGCGAGAGAAAAAACTGCGAAGATCCGGGATCGCCTTGTCGGCCCGCGCGGCCGCGGAATTGGTTGTCTATTCTCCGCGCCTCGTTCCGCTCCGTTACGATCACGTGGAGACCGCCAAGTTCTTTTACTTTCTCCGCTTCCTGCGCATTTGGCGGATTTCCCCCCAAGATAATATCCACACCGCGCCCTGCGACGTTCGTCGCGACCGTTATCCCCTTGAGCTTTCCCGCTTGCGCGATGATCGCGCCTTCGCGTTCGTTATTCTTCGCATTCAAAACTTCGTGCGGAACGCCCGCGCGTGTGAGCCATGCCGATATAACCTCGTTTTTCTCGATTGAAGGCGTTCCTAAAAGCACCGGCTGTCCTTTTTCATAGCGGCGCTTGATTTCCTCCGCTACCGCCCGGAGTTTCACCTCGCTATTCTTATAAATTGCATCGGGAAGATCTTTTCGAATCATGGGCCGGTTTGTGGGAATACTGACCACCTCGAGCTTGTAGACTTTGTAAAATTCTTCGGCGGACGTCTGTGCGGTTCCCGTCATACCGGAAATCTTTTTATAAAGGCGGAAGTAGTTCTGTATCGAAACTTTCGCGTAGGTACGCGACTCTTCTTTCACGAGTACGCCTTCTTTTGCTTCAATCGCCTGGTGAAGTCCCGCTTGATAGCGGCGTCCGTGGAGAAGGCGCCCGGTGAATTCGTCAACGATAATAACCTCCCCGTTTTTTACCACATAATCCTTGTCTTTGCGGAAAAGAGCCTGCGCGCGCAAGCTCTCCTCCAGATAATGGACAAGGCGCAAATTCTGGGGCGCATAGAGATCTTTTATGCCTACGACTTGCTCTACCTTTTCTATGCCCTCGTTGGTTATCGCAACGGATTTCATTTTCTCTTCAACGGTATAATCTTCCCCTGCCTTGAGATGCGTAACGACTCTCGCAAACGTTTTATAGAAATCGCTTGATTGGCTGTCGGGCGCTGCGATTATGAGGGGCGTTCTCGCTTCGTCGATCAAGATGCTATCCACCTCGTCGATAATCGCAAAGTGGTATCCCCGTTGGACTTGCTGTTCCAAGCCGTACGCCAGATTGTCGCGGAGATAATCGAATCCGAACTCGTGGTTCGTTCCGTAGGTGATATCCGCAAGATACGCCTCCCGCCTCGTAATTGGCCGCAAAAATTCCTGCTGAACCAGGAAGCTCCCTGTGGTATCACGCTCTTTGTCAATAAGTTTTTCTCCTTCTTCGGGGATTTTCCACGAAGGATCGTAAAGATACGCGTTATTCGGCACGAGACACGCGACCGAGAGGCCGAGCGCCCGATAAATCTGCCCCATCCACACGGCGTCGCGCCGCGCGAGGTACTCGTTCACCGTAACCACGTGCATTCCTTCTCCCTGAAGCGCGTTCAAATACGCAGGGGCGACAGCCGCGAGCGTTTTTCCTTCTCCCGTCGCCATCTCGGCCACGGCACCTTTGTGCAGCACAAGACCGCCAACGAGCTGTACGTCAAACGGCCGCTGATTCAAGGTTCTCTTCGAGGCCTCGCGCGCAAGCGCGAATGCGCGAACGACAATGTCTTCCGAAAATCCTTCTTCGCGGATCCGCTCTTTGAGCTTCAAGCTTTCCTTCTTTAAGTCTTCATCGCCGAGCTTTTGAATTTCCGGCTCAAGTGCGTTCACTTTCTGAACCGTACTTTCAAATTCCCGAAGCGAAGAACGCCGAGAAAATTGTTTTAAAAACGAGAGCATTTGTTACTTTGACACATTCGACGGGGCTCAGTGTCAATCCTGAGTTCGCGAACGGATCGACTTCCGAGGCCGTTTGCCAAACCGGGTCTTATATTTTTCGATCTCGAGCTGAAGCTTGTGCTTCATTATATCAATGGCTTTTCGGATATCCGTATTCTCCTCAACGGCCCGAAGGATTTTTCGGGGGAGCCGGAGATCCGCCTCCGCACGGAATACGGACCCCTTATGGTGGTGTCGGGTTGTTCTCCCCACTTCAAGCCAGATTGTGGCAATTCCTTCTTCGTCAAACCTTTTTACAAATCGGGCAAGAGCGCCTAGCTTGTTTTCAATATATACCGTAAGGCTTGGCGTAAGGTCGAGATTCGTACTTTTGATGTTTATCTTCATGATGCCGAAAGATAAGTATAATCGAAAGAAACGGCTCTGTAAATCAAAAAAGCCCCGTCCCGCGATAAGCGGGTCGGGGC
>CAYHEU010000005.1:24302-30290 GCA_964355785.1 uncultured Candidatus Saccharibacteria bacterium
TTTATTTTTTTTTTTTATGTAAATGTTCCCAAAATATAATTATAATCAAAACAACGGTGTTTTAAAAAAAAAAACCCCCGGCCCCTTTATCGGGGGCCCGGGGCCGGAGAAACGGGGAACTATCTCCTTCTTCGTGGGGACTTTTTCGCTTTTTTCTTCGTCCCTTTCTTTTTCGTCCCCTTCTTCTTTCTCTTTTTCATCGAGTGGGATTTGTTTTTTCAGGGTTCCCGACCACCACCCCAACCTGCACAATCGCCTCACGCGATTGCCCTTATGTAAAATAATAACATATCAACTGCGCGCACGAAAAGAAAACTGTGGATAAGTCGCTCCGCAATTTTACCTTTGAGAACCGTCCCGCCGTGGCGGGACAAACGGGATTAGGCAAATCTTGCCTCTCCCGCTAAGCGGGGTTCGAAGATTTGCGGGACTTTCCGAAAAGAATTCAGCTTCGGTCGAGTCAACTAAGTGCACTGGATAGGCACATCGGTGACATTCCTTACTCTCGCGCATTCGTGCTGCCGCTATGTTCCAAGGAAGCTCTCGGAGCCCCGACGGGCTTGGTTTCCGACTTTACGTCGGAGCCGTCGGGGCGAGAGGCAGCGGGCGCGAGCCGCCGGAGCGAGCGAACCGCGGTTCCGAGGGGCGTAGCGGCAGCACGAGCAGGTGTCACCGATGTATCTCATCTTTCGCACTAAGAGATTCCACCTCCTGCTCAAGTTCGATCCCGAATTCCTTCTTCACTTCCGCCTTTGCAAGTAAAATAAGCGATTGTACGTCAGAACAAGTCGCGCCCAAGACGTTCACGATAAAGTTGGGGTGTTTGGGTGAAATCATGGCGCCGCCGTAACTTACGCCTTTGAGCCCCACTTCTGAGATAAGATATGCCGTGGGAACAACGGGAAAAGGATCCGTCTTCACTGCTTTTTCTACCCTTGAGCCAGCTTCTTTTGGAATCAATTTAAGATCAACGTTTTTGAAAATACTCCCAATATTCGGATATTCCATCGGATGACGCGAGAGACGATAATCAATTTTTTCTTGGGTTGCCTTCTTTATTTTTCTCGAATCGCCTTTTGCGAGCTTGAGGGTTGTGGCGAGTACTACTTCCTCTCCGTTCCGTTCCTTAAAAATGCTCGAACGATAACCGAAGCGGCATTCGGGAAAATCTCTCGTGCGGGGCGAAAAACCAGGAATGTCGAAACTCTCGACTGTTTCCACGTTATCCTTGATCTCGCCGCCAAAGGCCCCCGCATTTCCGCGGATCGCGCCGCCAAGCGTTCCGGGAAGTCCCCCCGCCCACTCAAGCCCCGAAAAACCGTGTTTGATTGCGAACCCCAAGAGATCTTCCATAAGAACTCCGGCACCAGCGCGAATCCGCTCGCCAGAAATTTCCATAGAATCAAAACTTGATTTGATAACCAAGCCGTCAAACCCCTTGTCGTTGATGAGGAGGTTTGTGCCGCCGCCCAAAACGAAGACCACGAGTTTTTTCTCTTCTGCGTACTCGAGCGCGCGCCGAAGGTCGGCAATATTTTTTGCGTCAAAAAAATAACGGGCTGGCCCGCCAATCTTATAACTGCTAAATTGCGAGAGAATTATATTTTCTTTAAATTTCATAATTTCAATCAGCTAGTGGAGCGGTTGTGGTGATCCTTCAATAAATTTAGGATCATCTCTTCGAGAGCCTGAGGGCTCCTCAGAGCCTCGAACGGCCTAAGCGACTTGTGGTGAGCTTAGCCGAACCAGGTCGAAGGATGACCTCTCCCGCAAATCTCCGAAAGACAATGTCTGGAGGCAAGATTTGCCTAATCCCGTTTGTCCCGCTGTGGCGGAACAGTTGCGGGACAATTCTATTTTGACCGCTAGGAGGGCCGCAAGTGGTGACCTCCAATTCTGTTTGTTTGAATGAGTGCTCAACCTGCGGCCCTCCTAGCGGATCACCTTTCTAAGATGCTCGTGAACCGCTCCGCTTTACAGTATGAGCCAAAAGAGCATTTTTTCAATAGGGTTTAAAACTAAAACCCCCGTGAGGGGGTTTAGCCAAACAGAAAGATGAAACAGTCCTTTTTGATAAAATCGCTAAGGACTAATTACACTCATTCGCAGGAAGCATAGCACACTTCCCTCCCAAGCGTCAACCCCCCCCTTACGCAAATTCTTTTCGTCTTCGCGCGGCTATGAAGCCGAACGGGCAGGGTGCGTCGCCCAGTTGCTTTTCGGAACCATTGTTCGCCCCCTCCTGCGGCGGGCGCCCATTGCCTCTCGGCGCTTTGAGTCACCTTAGGCGACACCAAGCTCAAAACGCCTCCGAGAGCTTCCTCAAAACAACTGGGCGACGCGAGTGAGGCTTCATCGCCAGAGAGAACCCTCGCTGGGAGTTCGAACGGTAGCGAAGAGGAAAAGAATTTTACGCTTGCTGTATCCTACCGTAACTCGTAGGTTACGGTGACATTTACTCTGATTTCTTCCTGCCCCGGTTCAATGACTGGGGGCGTAATTGCGTCTCCTCCACCCAATCCAATCATCTCCTTCGCATAATATGGGATGGGCGGGACCCCTCCGTACTCTCCGACACTAACCACACGCCCAAGAGAGACGCCGCTCTGCGCGGCAATTCGCTCTGCTTTCTCTTTTGCTTTTTTGAAGGCTTCAGCGCGCGCTTCCGTCAAAAACTTTTCCGGTTCTTCTATGGTGAAGTTCACGCCACTAATTTGGTTGATACCCAGGGGCGTAAGTCCACCCATAATCGGGGAGATCTTTCCAAAATCCCTGATCTTCAATCTTACCGTCTGCGTAAGCGTGTAGCTCACAATACTGCTTTGGCCGGTGTCGGGATCATAGCGGTAGTCCGGCGAGAGATTATATCCCACCGTCTTGATGTCCTTTTCTCCAATCCCCTGGGATTTCACAAATGCGATTGCTGTGTTGATTTTCTTATTGTTCTCGTCAGCCAAACTGTTCGGATTCGTTCCGCGTGAAACAACCGAAAAAGAAAGTTCCGCGATATCCGGCACTGCATAGGCCTTCCCGTCCGATGTGACGGAAAGCGTTCGTGCCGGGAGAAACGAGTTGCCGAATTTTTGCAATGTCGGCATAACGAATAAGACAAGATTCAAAAAAAATGCCGCGAGCACTAGATCGAGCAGCAGCCAGAAGTAGTTTTTGAACTTTTGATTGTCTAATTCCATCGTGATGTAATTTTGATGATTTTTGCGAATTCTTTAGCTTTGATACTCGCGCCACCGACCAACGCGCCGTCAATTTCTTTATATGAGATGATACGTTCTACGTTTTTACTTGTTACAGAACCACCGTACAATACTTTAGGTTGTAGGTTGTAGGTTGTAGGTTGTAGGTAAGATTTAATAAATCTTATCATCTCGGCCGTTTCTTTCGGGTTATCGGCTTTGCCGGTGCCAATTGTCCAGATGGGTTCGTAAGCAACAATCAAACGAGAATTTAGAATATAGCCTGCCTGCCGGCGAGGCAGGGATTTAGGATTTAGGGATTTTAAATCAGCTCTCAATTGACTCTTCACGAAATTCTTTGCCGCCGCGAGTCCTTTTCTCCTTACTGCGAGCGGCTCGCCGACGCAGAGAATTACCCTAAGCCCCGCTTTGAGCGCCGCGCGGACTTTTTTATTTATCATCTCGTCGGTTTCATTGAGCCATCGGCGGCGCTCGGAATGACCGACAAGTACATACTGAACGCCGAGTTTCTTAAGCATTAGCGCCGAAACTTCGCCGGTATATGCCCCTTTTTCTTCATAAAAAACATCTTGCACTCCTAACTTGGCTCGTGATACTTGCCGCTTGACACTTGTCACATACACGAACGGCGGGCAGATAACTACGCCCTTTTTATCGCTTGTGTGGGCGAGTTTTATAGCCTCCGCTTCGGTAGCGGGATTCATTTTCCAATTTGCAACAAGAAGTTTCATATATAAAAGAATTCTAACACGAAAACACCTTCATTTTTAGCGGTGTTATTGCTTTAAAAAATCTACGCCCAATCCAATGGCGTGTAGCCGCTTGTGCGGGGTACGGAAATAATGAGTACCACCACAGTATCCTGGCCGTCATTTTTCATATAACGTTTGGGTTCCAGATCAAGGCGAATAAATGTATCGGGTTTTGTGGGGTATTCCTTGCCGTCAATAATCATTGTCGGAGTGCCCGCAAGCACAACAAACACTTCTTCCTGATCGCGAGCAACTTCGTCGTGTTCGGGTATTTTCTCTCCCGGTTTTATCTCCACTATATTCATTCCGAACGCCTTTAAATTTAGCGACCGCCGCGCCAAAAACCACTTGCCGTTTCTCTCCATGTCATCCTTGTGAACGATATCAAATTTTGCCATTGGGTTATTATACCCGATTTTTATTTTTTTGTTTCTGCAGAGTCATCATAGCATTTGCGCGAACCTTTTTTGAGCGGAACTAACCGCTTGCCCGTCCGCCTCTGGCGGAGGCGCGGCGGAATTCCCCCCCCCATACCCCCCTTCCGCCGCGCCCTCGCGGGAGGCCAAGCTTTCGCCCGCGAAGCGCGGTTATAAGAAATTTAATCTCTTTTTTCCAAAAATTGATTTATTTGATTAACCAACATTTCGACAGCCTTTTCCCAATTTCTATCTTTTATCACTTGCTGAAAGGAATCGAACTGGAAAAAATCTTCTAGTGATGATTTTTCTTGATCTGATAATGTTATTTTTTTCATATTATTGAAAACTATTTCCATGCACTGCATGCTATTCTTGCGCATCGACCATACGCCCATGTACGGATAGTAAAATATATAAAGATAATGAAAATTGGCACCGCTATCAATTTTAAGATACCTTTTAACTCTAACAGCAAGCTTAGTCCGAGGGTTGAAAAAACCGTTGCGAAAATAACCGCAGTATTAGACTGCGCTGTCCAATATTGCACTATAGGAGATAATCTATCACCAAGAGTATCGTTTATATTGTTCTCTCCAATAATATAAAGAGCTATTTTATCTAAACCCTTATATGTTTCTCTCGATGGCATAAATTTTCAAACTTTAGTGAGCAAGCCAATAAAATGCGGTATCTATGGCAAGTATTCTCCCTAAAGATTCTATTTCTCCTGCGACGGCAGCCGTCGGAATTCCAAGATCGCAGTTCCGTTTGATCAAAATCGCAGCGCCGCCAGAATTACCATGCTCAATTTTTGCAGAAGTAACATAGTAGTGACCTTCGTAGCTAGATACAATACCTTCTGTCGCGTTAATTTCCTCTTGTGAACCAGTGACAGGATATCCCAAAATTACTATCTCATCTCCTATGTCAGCAGGTTCTAAACATGGTTGGAACTTATTTTTTATATTTTTTACAAACGAAGTCGGATTCTCGATTTCGATTCCTGCTACATCTTGCTCAAAATCTACCCGATTTACTATTCCCGATCCAAAACCAATATTTTTAGAAGACACAAACTCCTTGTCTCCTGTCGCGCGTAGTTTGCAAAAACTAGCACGAACTATATCTTTTCCGTTAATTATACTCGCAACGTGAGCATTTGTTATTACAAGAAGGAGATTTGGATTTTTACTGGAAGAATTCAAAAAAACTCCTGATCCAGATTGTATCAAATAATCATCATCCCTCGGGCCACTCTTAAAATAGCACTCTACATAAGCTATCCGAGAGCGCCAGTATTCGATTACCGAAGCAGTTGTAAATTTCTCTATTTTTGAGGCTTGAGCGGTAGTTTGTTTTTGATTCTCTTGAATTTGTTTTTTCACTTCCTCCAACTCTTTTCTGTTTGCTTCGATCTCTTTTTGTTGAGATTCAATCTTTGCTTGATATTGTATGAATCCAAAATAACCCGCGCCACCCAAAACTAAAACGCCCGCAATAATTGCGATGAGCAACGGCATTTGAATAAATCCTTTTTGATTTTTCATTTTATGAAATGTGGGATGCGGAGCAGACGAAGTTTCTATTAGTAGCCCCAAGGGGAAT
>CAYHEU010000006.1:0-23562 GCA_964355785.1 uncultured Candidatus Saccharibacteria bacterium
CGCCACAAGAATGGTTTCTCCTTTTTTCCCCTGCGCCCGCGGACGAGTTCGTTTTTTGTAGAGATTCAGACCCTCGCCCAGAATGCGACCCTCATCCGGAAGAACTTTAAGCACAGCCCCGGTCTTTCCCCGATCTCTCCCGCCCATAATTTTCACTTGGTCGCCTTTTTTTATCTTCATTGGAGTATTCGCGAATAATGCTAATTTTGGTTTGGTAATAATGCGAATTCGCGTTATTGGATTTAGATTCGCATCATTAGTGATTACTCTATACAATTTCTTCCGCCATCGTCATGAGTTTATCGAATCCTTTCATCTTGAGTTCCTTGGGAAGCGGTCCGAAAATTCTGCTCGCGATCGGTTCCTTCTTTGCATCAACGAGCACAACCGCGTTTTCGTCAAAACGCACATAAGAACCATCTTCTCGTCTTATCGGTTCGCGCTGGCGTACCACGAGCACCCTTACAATATCCTTTTTCTTCACCTGTTTTCTAGGTTCCGCAACTTGGACGGACGCAACCACGATATCCCCGACGCGCGCGTAGCGCCGCCGCGTACCCCCGAGTACGCGAAAACAGCGGACCGTTTTCGCTCCGGAATTATCAGCTACTTTTAAAATGGAACGTTCCTGAATCATGGTTACGTCTTGGAAATGATCCGCCACCTTTTTTCCTTCGAGAGAGGCCGAGTTTCTTCGATTGTTACCTTGTCGCCGACTTTAAACTCCCCGCTCTCGTCGTGAGCTTTGAATTTCATCGTCACCTTATAGTACCTAAGATACTTGGGGTGTTTTTTGAATCGCGTGACGGCAACCACTCTTGTTTTTGCCATCTTGTCGCTGACCACGACTCCTATGAGTTTTCTCTTCTTAATTTCACTTTTCATGTTTTTCCATTCTCACCAAGGTAAGAATTCGCGCAATGGTTTTCTTCACCTCACGGAGCAAAACAACGTTTTTCACTTTCCCCGCATACAAATCAAACCGAAGGTTTCGAAACTCATCCCGCTTTTCTTTGAGGAGTTTTCGGAGTTCATCGGCAGACTTCGTTTTCAATTCTTCAATATCTTTTTTCTTCATTTTCTATTCCTTGGAAACCATTTTTGTCTTGAACGGCAGTTTATATCTTGCGAGTCGGAGCGCTTCCTTAGCAATGTCGTCTGGAACACCGTCAATCTCAAATATAATTCTCCCCGGGCGCACGGGGAACACGTAGTGATCAACGCTCCCCTTCCCGCCTCCCATCGTAACCTCGGGGGGTCTCTTTGTGATCGGCTTGTCGGGGAAAACTCTTACCCAAAGACGTCCGCGGCGCTTCGTATAGTTCGTAATGGTTTTACGTGCCGCCTCTATCTGGCGAGAATTGAGCCATGCGGACTCAAGAGCTTTGAGCCCGAATTTCCCGTAATTCAAATTCAAACCGCGCGTTTCAACGGAACGCTTTTTTGAACGACCCTTTTGCCATTTTCGATGTTTTACTTTCTTTGGGATAAGCATCTTGTTCGAAAAAATTATTTCGTGTCGCCTTTGAAAATTTCCCCTTTATAAATCCACGCCTTGATGCCCACCGTGCCGTAGGTGGTAAATGCGGTCGCCTGACCGTAGTCAAAATCGGCGCGCAACGTCTGGAGCGGAAGCGCTCCTTTTTTGAGCCATTCGCGCCTTGCGATCTCTTTACCGTCGAGACGCCCCGAGAGGAGGATTTTCACCCCTTTCACTTCCTTGTTTTGCGCAACCTGTTCGAGATACTTCCGCATTGTTCTCCGGAACGGGAGGCGTTTTTCCAAATCCCATGCAATCTGCTGCGCGACGTAGACCGCGGAAGTCTCGGATCGTTTCAACTCTTCAATGTTCACGCTCAGCATCACTGATTTCGCGCGCCGCAGTTTTCGTATCTTGTCTTCGATCGCCTTTGTAAGCTCCTCGATACCTTTACCTCCACGACCAATGATAAGACCAGGGCGAGCCGCCTTTATGATAACCTTCAGGTTGTTTGAGGTCCGTTCAATCTCGATAGCCGCAATACCCGCCTGCGCAACTTTCTCACGAATCACCTTTCGGATCGCCTCATCCTCTTCAAGGAATTTCCTATAACTCCCCTTCATAAGCCAGCGCACCGGCCAGTTTTTCACGATGCCGATTCTAAATGAATTTGGATTAATCTTTTGTCCCATGGCAGTAAAAAATTATACCGCTTTTCGGCGGAAGAACCGCTTGAAAAATCCTGGTTGTTTCTGCGCAAAGCGCGGGCTTGTTTCGCGCTCGACTTCTTTTTCTTTCTTAGCTCCCCGCGGCCGCCCCTCGGGCGGAAGCTTCACTTTCTTCTGAACTACAATTTTAAAACGCGGTGCGGAAAGTTTCGGATTTTCGGCAAGTATGATAGTCACATGGCTCATCTTTTTCTGAATGGGAGAGGCGGATCCCCTCGCGCGGGGAAGCGAACGCTTAAGCATCGGTCCCTGATCAACGCGCAAGCTCTCCACGTAGAGTTTTTCCGAACTTAATTGTCTATTGTTTCTCGCGTCAGCAACCGCGGAACGGAGGAGTTTGAGGAGCGGCTTTGCCGCACGGCGGCGCTGGAGAAGAAGCTGGGCCTCCGCTTCATTTACCGAAAGACCCTTGATAACGTCGCCGATCGCTCGAACCTTCCTCGGCGCCATTCTCAAATAATTAAGTTTTGCAACCTGCTTCGTCATGTTCTATTTTTTCGCTTTTGCGGGCGAAGGTTGAGCTCCCGGCACGCCGGGAGGGGCTTTCTGCTGCTCCAAATCGCGCTGAATTTTGCCTCCATGCCGCACAAATTTTCTCGTGGGAGAAAATTCTCCAAAACGGTGGCCGACCATTTCCTCGGTGACGCTTACCTCGATAAAAAGTTTTCCGTTATGGACAGCGAACTTGTAACCGACCATCTCTGGGGCGATTTCCGAATCCCGGGACCACGTTTTAATAACCGTGTTGTCTCCGGGTTTGACTTTCGCGATCTTTTTTAAAATGTTCGGGTCAACAAAAGGACCCTTCTTCGAAGATCTGCTCATGGCGCAAAATTACTTCCGGCGCTTCAAAATCAGGCGGCTCGACTTTTTCTTTCGGTTTCTCGTCTTCCGGCCCCCGGTTACTTTGCCCCAAAGCGTTTTTGGTTTCCTCGTGCCGCGCTGGGTTCTTCCTTCTCCGCCGCCATAAGGATGATCAACGGGATTCATCGCAGATCCCCGAACGGTCGGTCGGATGCCAAGCCAGCGCGAGCGGCCGGCTTTCCCGATTACCACAAGATTGTGCTCGGCATTCGATACTTGTCCGAGCGACGCGAAACTGTCCCACTGCACACGCCGGATCTCCCCCGAATTCAGCTTCAAGTCCGTGTAGCCGTTTGCGTTCGCAAGCACTTCGACGCTCGATCCCGCAGAGCGTGCGAGCTGTCCGCCGCGTCCCGGCTTCATCTCCACATTGTGAACTTGATACCCAACGGGAATGTTCTTGAGCCGCATCCTATTTCCGATTTTAAGGGGCGCAGTATTGGAAGTAATAATCTCGTCGCCGGGCGCGAGCGTGTCGGGGGCGAGAATATACCGCCGCTCGCCGTTTTCATACTTCACGCGGGCAATAAACGCCGTGCGGTATGGATCGTATTCGAGCGTCTCGACCTTCGCCTTGATATCGAGCTTGTTTTGTTTGAAATCAACCATTCTGTAAAGCTTTTTGTTCCCGCCTCCCTGATGACGCGTAGTAATACGGCCCTGCGAATTTCTGCCCGCGGCGGTCTTGAGCCGCGTGAGGAGAGGTTTGTAGGGTTTTGCGCGGCTCAATGTCCCGTAGTGTACGTTTGTGAGCTGCCTCCGCGATGGCGATGTGGGTGAATATGTTTTCATGATGTTCTTCTGCCTATTTGCCGAGGTCTATTTTCTCTCCGGACTTGAGTGTCACGATAGCTTTCTTGTAACGCCCAATTTTCCCGACGAGGCCGCGGTAACGCCGGGTCTTTGGAGGAAGATTCACTATATTTACCGAAACGATGTTTACTCGGTAAATCTGTTTGAGCGCTTTCTTGATTTCATTTTTCGTAGCCTGCGGCGTTACCATAAAAACATACTGACCGCGATTGTTCAAGTCGGTCGCTTTCTCGGTAGTTATTGGTTTTTTAATCACGGAAATCTCTGCCATGGATTTGTACGCGCTATTTCGCCTTGTAATGAGTCGCGATCGCCGAAACCGCGTCTTTCTCAACGAATATATTTTTATAGTTCAGAAGATCGTATACGTTTAAATTCGTCGGGCTAAGCGCCTTTGCCTTTGGGAGATTTGCAATCGGGCGCGAAAGCGCCTTATTCTCGGGTGCGGGGACAAGAAGCACGTCGTAGTTCTTCGCTTTCTTTTTGAGAGCAACGAGCGGCTTTAAAATCTTCGCCAATTCTTTGGTTTTTTGGTCTTTCACTTCAAAATTCTCGAATACCTTAAATTCACCGTCTTTCACTTTTTTAGAAAGTACGCTTAAGATTGCCTGACGTCTCATTTTTTTATTGATTTTTTGTGAATAATCTCTCTCTTTCAAGGGGCCGTGCGCCTTTCCTCCGCCCCGCCAGATCGGCGAACGAATAGATCCGTGACGAGCTCTCCCTGTTCCTTTTTGGCGCCACGGCTTCCTTCCTCCCCCGCGGACCTCGCTCCTATCCTTGGCGTGAGCCCACGGGCGGCGGCGATTCGCAAGCTGCGCTAAAAGAACTTGGTGCACAATCGCGGGATTCCACTTCACGCCAAAAACAACCTCTGGCAGTTCAATTTCTCCAACAGGCTTATTCTCGAGATTGTAAACCTTGGTCTGCATGGACTACTTTGCGTTCTTCTCTTTGCTCCCGACCTTCCAAATTTTAAGAAGTCCGCCTTGAGCGCCGGGTACCGCACCGCGAAGCAAGAGCGTACGCTTCTCTTTGTCGATGCCAACAACCTCAAGATTCTTCACCGTCACTTTTTCATCTCCCATGTGTCCGGCCATCCGGCGGCCCGGCGTGACGCGCTGGGGCGCAGTGCTCCCGATCGAGCCCGGCGCCCGAAGGCGATTTTTTTGTCCGTGGGTCTTCGGGCCTCCACCGAAGCCGTAGCGCTTCACCACGCCCTGAAAACCTCTGCCCTTCGAATAGCCAGTTACAGCAACCAAATCTTTTTCCTTAAACACGGAAACATCGATCACGTCACCCGCCTTGAGATTTTCGGAATTTGAGGAATTTTTTGACCGGAACTCTCGCTGATGCTTCCCGAGTTCAAGCTGAACTGCGTCGTATCCGTCTCTCTCTTTCTTTCGCATAAGTCGGATCCTGTTTTCCGAAACCTCAATCAAGGTAACCGGTGTTACCTTGGATCCACGCCAGATTTGGCTCATTTTAAGTTTTTTCCCTAATGCGAATGCCATTCTCGTTTAATAAAAAACTACCCGGGTTTAGCCCCGGGAGTTTTCTAAACTTACGGCTAATACCTCCCGCCAATTTTATACCATCTTTATCTCAATGTCCACACCGGCGGGGAGGTTCAAACTTCCCAAGGATTCTATGATTTTTTGGCTTGGGTTCAAGATGTCGATCAGGCGTCGGTGGAGCCGGAGCTCAAACTGCTCTCGCGAATCCTTATGCACAAACGTCGAACGGTTTACCGTGTAACGCTTGATCTCGGTGGGAAGGGGTATCGGTCCCACCACTTTGCCGTTATGACGCTCGGCGTTCTCAATAATCTGGCGCGAAGAGCTGTCGATCAGCTTATGATCGTACGCTTTGATTCTGATCCTAAGTTTTTGAGGCAATTCTGCCTCGTTCTTCTTCGCCATGTGCCAATGTTCACTAAATTTACGAGCTCAATGCGAAACAAATTTTGCTAGAACATTGAGTCAAAGCACTTAGTATCTAACTAGGTGCTCGATCGCGCACATAGGAATTATACTATGCGCGCTGACACCGAGCACATAATTGTGCAGTCGAACAGTAATACTCTTTATCGCTTTATAGTTTCGAGTATTCATTACAAACTTATGTGCTCGGTAAGGTTTGATGATGCCCGCCTAAGGCGGGCAATCAAGCCCTTATTTCAAAATTTTGGTAACGATACCGGCACCTACGGTCTTGCCTCCCTCTCGAATCGCGAAACGCTGCTTCTCTTCAAGAGCAACGGGGGCGATAAGCTTTACGGTGAACTTCACGGTGTCACCGGGCATTACCATTTCCATTCCCTGCGGCAAGGTGACCTCGCCGGTCACGTCGGTCGTCCTGATATAGAACTGCGGCTTGTACCCGCCGAAGAACGGCGTGTGCCGACCACCCTCCTCTTTAGAGAGAATGTAAACTTCTGACTCGAAATCCGTGTGCGGCGTAACACTACCTGGCTTGGCTATCACTTGCCCTCTTTCAACATCCTCTTTTTTGAGTCCCCTTAAGAGTATGCCAACGTTGTCGCCAGCCAGACCCTCATCCAAGAGTTTGTTGAACATTTCAATGCCGGTCACAACCGTCTTTTGGGTCGGTCGAAGACCTATAATCTCAATTTCTTCGTTGACCTTCACCTTGCCACGCTCCATCCGGCCAGTCACAACAGTGCCGCGGCCCTCAATCGAGAAAATGTCTTCAACGGGCATAAGGAACGGCTTATCGAGCTCGCGAACAGGCTCGGGGATGTGTTCATCGAGCGCCTTGATAAGATCAAGTATCGGTTTTGCATCTGGATCATCCGCAGATTTTGCGTTCAGGGCCTTCAAGGCCGAGCCGCGGATAACTGGAATTTGGTCGCCGGGGAATTCATATTTTTTCAAAAGTTCCCGAACTTCGGACTCCACAAGATCAACAAGCTCCTTATCGTCAACTTGATCAACCTTGTTTAAAAAAACAACAACTGCCGGAACGCCAACCTGGCGGGCAAGCAAGATGTGCTCCCGCGTCTGCGGCATCGGTCCGTCGGTCGCCGCAACCACAAGCACTGCGCCATCCATCTGGGCCGCGCCGGTAATCATGTTCTTGATATAATCCGCGTGGCCGGGAGCGTCTATGTGCGCATAGTGTCGCTTCTCCGATTCATACTCCGAGTGGTGAAGCGCGATCGTAATTCCCCGTGCTTTCTCCTCCGGGGCGTTGTCGATCTGATCAACACTCTCTTCCTTTTTCGCAAGACCTTTAAGGAAAAGAATGTGCGTGATGGCTGCGGTCAAGGTCGTCTTTCCGTGATCGACATGGCCGATCGTCCCCACATTCACATGCGGCTTACTGCGACTGAATTTTTCTTTCTCCGCCATATTTGTATAAATTTTTGGAACGAAGTGAATAAAAATTTACTCACAAATATGAGCGTCCCGCCAAATCCGCCAGCTGGCGGAGAAAGCGGGGCACCATACCGCTCCTTAGTTTTTTTCTTTTTCGACTTCGTTTTTACGACAATACTATATTCTATAGGGGTTCTCCCTTTTGTCAAGTTGAAAAAATCCCCACCCTTACCCCAACCCCAGATTCCCCATAAACCCGAGAAGCGGGAAGTGAATAGATAATAGTATACCATAAATACTCAAAATGCTATACTATCAATTGATGAATTCCAAAAAACAGATTTTCATTGGCCTTGGAGGGTTCGCGGTCATCATCCTCGCTACCGTGTTCATCTCGGAGAAAATCGTTTCGGAAAAAATAATCGGGGAACCGAACCCCAAAGAACCCAAGGCACAGGAGGCGAGGAACGAACCTCCGCCGCTCATAAACGCATTTGAAAAAAATTCCGGCGCTCCACTCCCCTCGTGGTATATTGAGCTTCCCCCACCGATTCCGTCTCCCGTAACAATCACGACTCCCCCACCGGAAACGCAAAAACCGTCCTTCACTGATTTGAGCAAAATTGCTCAGCTTGTCTTTCCTCAAAAATCTCCGCCGAAGGCGCCGGAGTTGCTCCCGCTCCCCAAGATTTCGGACGGAGAACTTTCTATCGACAACGAGAAAGGAATCTCGAATTTCTCTGACTACATAAACTATTTTGCCAAAAATTCAACGTTCGTAAAATTTCCCTACGAAAAATACTTAGCGCTCAAGAAAACAAGCGAAGGAGAAGTATTTCTCCCCACGGCACTCATCGATAAAGCGCTCAAAGAAAAGAATTTCGCTCGCATCCGCGACGGGCTTTCGCTCGCGGAAGAATTTCTCGGAAACAAAGTTTCGTATATGAAGGCGATTAAGGTGCGCGGAGAAGCGGTTGAGGTTTCAAGGAAAATGGTAGGGCTTGAAATGCTCACTCTTGACCTTATTAGAAATACGCGTTCGTTCGATCAGGGAAAAATGTCCGAGCAGGAATTTCTCGCGTTCTATGGAAAATATAAGAAAACCACTGAGTTCTACAACCGCGAATTCACCACGAAATCGGGGATACTCGCTCTCTCAAAAAAAGACGGGTTGTTCTACCGGATCGGGGAGTTGTTGGGAATAAAACCCCTTCTCGCAAGAGCATTTCTCCTTCCTTTCGGGGGAATAATAACGTACGTGGAACGCACACAGTGTGCCTGCACGGGGATGCTCGTTACTGTTGGTCCTCCAGCAGGAGGCCTCTATTTCCTCTATTGGGCGGTATATTCCTCTCCCGCCATCTATCTTTACAAAGCAATTCACGAAACCGCCAATATACTCGGCACATACATTCCGGCTGCGGGCTACTGCGGAGTTCCGGAAGCATACTGTGCCGGCTCGATCATAGGGAACGGCGCTATCGGTATAGCGGGTACGAGCCCCTAAGCTACTTTTTCTTCCCCTCAACAATAAGCTGAGCGATGTTCGCCGGGACTTCCTCGCGGCGGTCGAATTCCATCGTGAAACTTCCACGCCCTTGGGTAAGTGAGCGGAGTTGTGTCGCATAGCCGAACATCTCCGAGAGCGGCACGAGTCCGTTCACGACTTTCACGTTCGCTCTATCCTCAAGCGCCTCAATGCGCCCACGCCGGGAATTAAAGTCTCCCGTTACCTCCCCCAGAAATTCCTGCGGGATTATAACTTGCACGTTCATGATTGGTTCGAGGATTACCGGGCGCGCCGCACGCGCGGCCTCTTGGAGCGCAATCGATCCCGCAATCTTGAATGCCGCCTCGGATGAGTCAACTTCGTGGAATGATCCGTCAAAGAGCGTAACTTCGATATCGGTCATCGGGTAATACGCAACGATTCCCTTGTCGAGGGCTTCGCGCACGCCTTTCTCAACCGCAGGGATAAATTCTCGCGGAATGTCGCCCCCTCTGATCCCATTAATAAAAACGAATCCGCTTCCGCGCTCGAGCGGGCGTACTTTGAGCCACACGTGCCCGTACTGACCGCGGCCTCCCGACTGCCTGATGTACTTTCCTTCCGCCTCGGCCTCACCATTCACGGTTTCTTTGTACGCCACCTGCGGACGGCCGGAATTCGCCTCTACGCCGAACTCACGCTTCATCCTGTCAATGATGATTTCGAGGTGAAGCTCGCCCATGCCGGAGATGATGGTTTCTCCCGTCTCAAGATCCCCCGCCACGCGGAAGGTGGGGTCCTCCTCCACCAACCGCCGGAGTGCCATGCCTAATTTTTCCTGGTCGGCCTTGGTCTTCGGTTCGATGCGAACGCTGATCACGGGCTCGGGGAAAGTGATCTTTTCCAAAATCACGGGTGAGTTCGGATCGCAAAGCGTGTCTCCCGTCGTTGTGTTCTTGAGACCCACGATCGCCGCGATGTCGCCCGCATAGACTTCTTCGACTTCCTTTCGCTCATTCGCGTGGAGACGCACGATACGCCCGATGCGTTCCTGTTGGTCTTTTGCCGTATTTAAAATGTAAGAACCTCTTTTCAAAACGCCGGAGTAATTTCTGAAATACGTGAGCGTCCCCACGTAAGGGTCGGTCGCAATCTTAAACGCAAGCGCGGAGAGCGGCTCGTCGTCGCTCGGCTTCCGGAAGATTTCCGCGCCAGTCTTCGTATCATGGCCTTTTACGGGAGGAAGGTCGAGCGGCGAAGGGAGATACTCGTGAACGGCGTCGAGCACGAACTGAACTCCTTTGTTCTTGAGGGCAGAGCCCGCGAGCACCGGAATAATCTTGTTTGCGATGGTTGCCTTGCGAAGCACTCTCCGGAGGTCGGCTACCCCGATTTCTTTCCCTTCGAGATATTTCGACATAAGCTCGTCATCATTGTCTACGATCTTTTCAACCAAATGATGACGGCGGTTTTCGGCTTCCGTTTTTAGGTTTTCGGGGACGGGAATCTCTACGACGAGTTCCCCTTTCTCGCCGTGGAATTCGAACGCTTTCATCGCGAGGAGATCAATGAGTCCGCTGAAATTCGACTCGATGCCAATCGGAATCTGAAGTGGGATCGCGTCCGGCGTAAGCCGGTCGTGAATCGACTGTAAACTTTTCTCAAAACTTGCTCCCATGCGGTCAAGTTTGTTTATAAAACAAATTCTCGGCACCCGGTATTCGTCGGCGTAGTGCCAATTTGTCTCCGACTGAGGCTCGACCCCCGCAACGCCATCGAAGACGACGACCGCGCCGTCCAAAACCCGGAGAGAACGTTTTACCTCAACCGTAAAGTCGATGTGCCCGGGCGTATCGATAAGGTTGATTTGAATCTCATAATTCTTGTCCCCATCGTAATATGTCGGAATCCAGAACGCGGTCGTCGCGGCCGAAGTGATGGTGATTCCGCGTTCGCGCTCTTGCTCCATCCAGTCCATCACGGTTGTTCCCTCGTGCACCTCCCCGATCTTGTAGGATACGCCGGTATAAAAAAGAATCCGCTCGGACACGGTGGTCTTGCCAGCATCAATATGGGCGACAACTCCAATATTCCGCAGTTTTTCCAATGGGTACTCACGAGGCATGCCAATGTTGTCTAAATTTCCAAGCTCAATTGTAGCGAAGGAAATTTAGCTACAACATTGAGCACCGAGCACATAATATTTATGCCCCTGCTCGCCGACTCAGACGAAGTTGTTTTATGGCTTGATTTCATAATCTTTAAGTTTTGCCGATCCAACATTATGTGCTCGGTAAGGTTTGATGGTGCCCGCCTTAGGCGGGCAATCAAGCCTTTATCTGCTATATCGTGCGAAGTGGGCGAATGCACGATTTGATTCGGCCATCCGGTGGGTATCCTGTTTTTTCTTGATCGCGGCACCCTCGTTCTTTGATGCGGCGATAATTTCCTCCGCGAGCTTCTCCGCCATTGGTTTTCCCTTTCTCGCACGCGCTGCTCGAATGATCCAGCGGCTCGCAAGCACAAATTTTCGATCTGGCCGCACTTCGTGTGGAATCTGGTAATTCGCCCCTCCCACCCTCCGCGAAATAACCTCGAGGAGCGGCGAGGCATTCTCGAGCGCTTTTTCAAACACAGCGAGAGGT
The DNA here is from genome assembly GCA_964355785.1 of uncultured Candidatus Saccharibacteria bacterium. Classification (GTDB taxonomy): domain Bacteria; phylum Patescibacteriota; class Minisyncoccia; order UBA6257; family 2-01-FULL-56-20; genus CAYHEU01. Next base: position 11,361 of record CAYHEU010000006.1, read on the forward strand.
TCTGTTTTCGTCTGCCCCTTAATCTTATCGAATGCGGAGTACACGACTTTTTCTGCGGTCGATTTCTTGCCGTCCTTCATCACATAGTTAATGAAGCGGCTCAAATCAACGCGGTCATATTTGAAATCCGGATTGTGGTATTTTTTGTATACTCTCTTTTTTCTCATGAGTTTCTCTATGAAGTACGAATGTTTTACGAAATTACGAAAGAATGTTTCGTATATTCGTACGGTTTCGTATTTCGTAGCTATTTTGGCCGTTTCGCGCCGTACTTCGACCGCTGCTGTTTTCTTCCCTCAACGCCGGTCGTATCGAGTACGCCGCGGACGACATGATACCGAACACCGGGCAAATCCTTCACGCGGCCGCCGCGCACCACCACAATCGAGTGTTCCTGGAGGGTGTGTCCCTCTCCGGGAATATAGGCGGTGATTTCCATTCCGTTCGTGAGGCGCACTCTCGCGACCTTACGGAGCGCCGAGTTCGGCTTCTTGGGCGTCGTGGTAAAGACTTTCACGCACACGCCGCGCTTGAAAGGCGAGCTCGAACTGACCGGACGGTTCTTTAACGTATTGAAATAAAAAGAAAGCGCGGGTGACTTTGATTTCCCCCGTGCGGTCTTTCTGCCCTTCTTGATCAGTTGGTGAACCGTAGGCATCGAAATTGTGAGAACATTGTATCAAATGAAGCGTGTGTGTCAAGAAAAGAGAGAGTAGAACACGGGTATCATCGCCTTATAGACACCCTCCCCCGCAACGAGAAGAAAGAGCTTCCCCGCGAGGAGCGCCACGACGTCAGAGAAAAAAAAGATAAAGAGGAGAATGAGCAAAATCCCGGAAAATCCTATCCGCTCGAATGCGAGCGCATACCGCGGGGGTAAGAGGAGCGGGAGAATTTTCGAGCCGTCGAGCGGAGGAATGGGAATAAGATTAAAGATGGCAAGAAAGACATTGAGGTATGCAATGAAGGCAAAGAGGCCCACGAGGAGAGGGTTCAAAAAATACACGCCTGCCCGCGCAATGAGTCCGAAGACAACGAGAATGAGGAGATTCGAGAGCGGTCCCGCGAGCGCAACCTTGAGCGGCCCGTAGCGATAATCCTTGTGGAGATTCGCCGGATTATAGGGAACCGGTTTTGCCCAGCCGAGAACGATCGGCGAATGCGTGAGCACAAAAATCAGCGGCAGAATAATTGAGCCGAAAGGATCTATGTGACGGATGGGATTCAAGGTTAAGCGTCCCGCGAGGCGCGCGGTGGGATCTCCAAGCTTCTCCGCGGCGTAGCCGTGAGAGATCTCGTGCACCATTACCGAGAAAATCAAAACCGTAAGGTAAAAAACGAGCGGAAGAAATCCAGTCATCCGTATAATCCTATCTCAAGCGCGCGGTTTTGAGAAACCGCTTCACCCCGTACCACGGGAAGCCCCGTGTATGTGAACACAAGGAGGAATGTGCGCTGCAATCCGCGAAGCGTAGTCCCAGAAGCCACGGCTGTGAAACCGTGGTACGGGGTTCACGAAAACGAAAAAGTGGCGTAGAATAAAGCCGAAAACGCCTCCGTGGTGAAATGGATATCATCACTGCCTTCGAAGCAGTTGTTGGGGGTTCGAATCCCTCCGGAGGCACACTTAGAAAGTCATTTCCGGTGAAAAGCCGGGATTAGATTTTCAAGTGTCCCGAGCGATCCCGAGCGAAGCCGAAAGAGACGAGGGGCTACTACTATTTATTGGCGGAATAAATAAATCTCTCCTAAAGATAACTCTGCCACCTTTCAAAATCTTGCTCCGTAGCATTTAGTAAACTATTATCATCCACAATAATTTTTCTAGTATTAGGATTCATACTAGACAAGGCCGATCTTAATCTTCTAAATTTGTCAGGTATTGATTGCAATTTTTCTTGGATCGCTTTTTCTTGAGGGTCGTTACTTTCTTTTCTGCTTAGTCCGAGTTTCGCTAGAACCTCGTCAAACTTAGGACCCGTATAGTGTTCTCCGTATTTTTGTTCGGGGTCATGTCGCTTTTTTACATCTTCTATAACATTCATTTGTTTAGCAGCATAAGACAGCGTATGAGACATTTTTTCTCCGTCTTCCTTATCAATCGCAGCTAACCATTCTTCTCGAGTTTTGTAATCTGTTTGCTTTCCAGCGTGAGTTATCTTGTCTTCAAAACTATTTTCAGGATCTGCAAGACCCATAATATGCGCGACAGTTTCTAATTTGCCAGATAAAATTGCATCTTGAATTTTTGGTATCCATTCTGGGCCAAGATGTCGCAATCTATTTAAAGTTTCTTCTGGACCTAATTGTTCTCTAAAATATCCAACAATTCTTGGATCTAAAGAGGCTTCAGTTTCTTCCTCGAGATTGCCGGGTGTATCAAATTGTCGCTCTAATCCCTCAACGAGATCTTCACTTCTTTGAATTTGTGCTTCAAGCTCTCTACTTTCTTTTTCCGCTTCAACAATTTGAGATTCTGGTTCAATAACTTGCTCTGCCAAAACTGGTTCTACTACCTCATTACTGTTTTGCTTTTGGTTCTCAATTCCTTCCATACAAATTGTCTCTTATCTTCTTGATTTTCAGATTTTCAAGAGACCACTTTAAAAATTCGTAAAATTTAATTTTTTCTGAATTTTTCCATAGTTGAAATCGCAACCTCTCGTTTTTGTATTTTAACTCTTGTGGTGTCTGTGAATTTTGCATAATTAAAGTATAACGTTCAAGAAAGCTACTGCCCTATCAAATTCAAAAGCGGCCCAAAGAAAGTCCCTAAAATTCTGGCGAACGACTGGCTGGTGTTGCTGTAAGAAGATCGCTCGGCCTCAAAGCTCCTGAATTTAGTGCATACGTCGGTGCTGTAATACGGACTCCCGGCACTCGTGCAGTTTTTAGTGCACGTCTCGCGATCCGGACAAATGTTCTGCGTCGGTTGCTGTTCATAGATTGGCGTTGGAGATGTCGCGGGCTCACTCGCACAACTTTGGACGCGATACCATCCTTGCGGCACATTGCACGGCGTCGGGAATTCTTTGCAATAGCCGGTCGCGGGGTCTCGAGCGGGTGTAATCACCTGAATGCAAATTTGATTATCCGAGGGCGTCGGAAAAGCGCCGGGCGGAGGAAGCGTTACGTTTGCGAAACACTTCTTTATCACTTCTTGAATTTCCGGCGGAGCTTCCCTCCCGATCATAAGCGCCTGAACCTGCGTTTCCGTTAAATTCTCCTTAAGACAACTCACAACTTCCGCCGGGAAACCTGCGGGACTCGGCCTCCCCTCAACTCCCGTCGCGGGCTCGCGCGGATAGGTAACACCTTCCCTTATCGGGAAAGGAGCGGCTCCTCCGTTTATAAACACATCCGGACGGAACGATTCAAAACATGCCTGCATCTTTTCCCTGAAATCCGGCGTGGGAATAAATTGACTTGCTTTTACCTTTTCAAAATCGCTGCCGAGTTTTTCTTTAAGGCACGCTTCTACGGCAGGCGGCGCGGAACGCAAGAATCCGGCGGCTCCCTCCGGCGGAAGACCCTCGTGGCCCTCTCCGCCTCCCATAAATCTCATTTTTTCAAAACACACGCGAAACGCATCCCCTTTCTCCGGGGTAAATTCTTCCTTGCCCAATCGGAGCTTCTCAAATTCGTCGCCAAACTTTTCTTTGAGACAAGAAACAACCTCCGGAGGTGCGTCCTTGAAAGCTTCTTCGGGAACTCCTTGGTGCCCAAATTTTTCAAAACATCCTCTCACGCGCTCTCCGATCGCAGGTCCCGGCGTAAGTTTCCCGGATTGAATATCCTCAATAATGTTCGGGCCGAGCGTTGATTTCAGACACCCTGCAACTTCGGGCGGCGCTTGTTCAAGCCCTTGTCGCAAGCGTACCCATCCCTCTTTCGCGCGTTCGAGTTCGTCTTTCGGAATCAAACCGTTCTCCTCGGCAAACTTGAAACATTCTTCTCGGTGCAAAGAATCATCGCAGTACGCGCGGCACGACTCGGGAGAGTTGCATCCTCCCGGACCTTTCCCGCCAGTTTTTCGAAACTGCTCTGCCTTCTCTCGCGTCATAAATCCCGCTTTCTCGCCGAAGGCAACGCATTCCTCAAGGTGTCCATCCGCGCCGCAGTACGTTTCGCACTCTTCTTTTGACTTACAGCCGCCGGGCGTCTCGCCTTTCTTCACAAGCTCAACGAACTTCCTGATATGCTCAGATCGCGAACCCTGCTCTTCGCGCCCGAACTGCCCTGGGGGAGACGCGGGCCCGATCCCAACTTTCTCCGCAAACGCGAAACATTCCTCAAGATGATCAACGTCGCGGCAGTATGTTTCGCAGGACTCCCGTGAGGTGCAACCGCCCGGCAGTTGTCCTCCGGCTTTAAGATAAGTTCTGATCTTCTTCCCTTCCTCAACATTTTGATCCTTAAAGTTATGCTCTTCAGCAAATTTTATGCACTCTTCGATATAAGTGGTGTCGCTGCAGTAGGCCTCGCAACTCGTGGGCGTATTGCATCCGCCGGGGCCACTCCCCTCGCGCACGCGATCCGCAAATTTCTCTGCGCGTTCCGCCTCTTCGTTATTCATTAAACCGTGCTCTTTCGCGAACGTGATGCACGCGGGCATATTCCCTGGCTCGTTACAATACGTACGGCACGCATCTTTGTTTCCGCAGTTTCCAAGTTCGGGAACGGGGAAAGCAATCCCGCGCGCTTCAGCTTCCCCTTCTATCGAAGGGGATTCTGATCCAACCGACTGCGCCCGCACAAAAAGAACCGAGAATGCAAAAACTCCCGCGCCGAGTACAAGAAAAAGAATTGAGAGTATTCTCTTCATAAATTATTCAAAAGGATTCTGATAGATACCTTGTATCGGGTTTGAGTTTTGAAGAGGGTTCGCATCCGGCAATGCGTCTTGAAGAGGATTGTTCGCTTGCTCATAAATCTGCCCCCCTAAACTTTCCGGCGTAGCCGAAACCGACGGTCCTTGTATTTGAGGAACGGGCCGCCCCGGAACAAAGAATAGAAGCGAAAGAAGCGCAACGACAATTATCGCGAGCGCGACAACGAGAATAATCGCTTTCTGCTTATTCATTTAATCTTTTTGAAATTATAACAAGAAACCGTTATGATGGTACCGCAAGTTTATCCACATCCGCCCATAGCTCAACTGGCAGAGCAGGCGCCTCTTAAGCGCAAGGTTCCAGGTTCGATTCCTGGTGGGCGGACAGCATTGATGAATAACCCCTCTTCGTCTACGATAATAAATAGCAGTTATTCACAATTTCTTTCAAAAAAAGGGGGGGTGGAATGGCCAGCAATGAGAAAGCGTGCGAAGAAAACAACGACAGCTTTGTTCTCATAAAAACAAGGAGAGGAAAGGACGAGTTTCCACGCTCGAGAATGTCATGCGAAGACCGCAATAAGTTCCGAAGAATAGAGCGGCTCCGTGCGCGTGGAGGAATCTTTCTTGGTTCTTTCTGGACAAATGACTCCGTAACGAAGAAAGGTTGCTTCGAGGTCCGAATTGAGATCGACGGGGAGACAAAACCGTTCAAGATAGATCACCCATTCCACACCGACAATATCCAATCTCCCAAAGCTCGAAATCCCCACGTCAAAGAATGACGGGGGATTTTTTTGAAAAATTGAGAGGATAGTGTTATAATGTCGCGTAATCATGGCGTACCTGAAACTTGAAACGCCGCTTATACAAATCAAGGGCATCGGGCTGAAATTCCTAAAACGTTTTGAGAAGCTCGGCATTCACACCGTGAGAGATCTTCTCTGGCACTTTCCCACGCGCTACGAGGATTTTTCGCAGATTTATCCCATCGCAGACCTCGAGCCGGGCCAGCAAGCAACCATCCAGGCGGTCGTCCAGGAAATCTCGATCCGCCGGAGCTTCCGCAAGAAAATGGTAATCGTGGAAGCTCTCGTTGCGGACGAAACAGGCTCCGTACGGGCTATATGGTTTAATCAGCCGTTCGTGCGAAACATCCTCCGAGAAGGGCGTCTCGCAAATTTCGCGGGGAAGGTCTCTCTTTCGGACAACGAACTCTATCTCTCAAGCCCGACGTACGAACTCATCGGGAACCACGAAACCACGCACACGGGGCGCCTCGTTCCCGTCTATCCCGAAACACGGGGGCTCACCTCAAAAGGAATCCGTTTCGTCGTAAAACCCCTGCTTAAAAGCCTCGAGAGAATTCAGGAATGGATCCCAAAGGATATATTGCGGAGCGAATCGTTCCCCGAAATTCAGACTGCGCTCTTCGATATCCATTTCCCAGAAAAGATAGAGGACGCGCTCAAAGCAAAAAACCGCTTCGCATTCGAAAATCTTTTCCTCCTTCAGCTTTTCAATCTGCAACAGAAACTGAAACTTACAAAGGAGAACGCGCCGGGGATAACAACCGACATCGAGAATTTCAAAAAAATTCTCGAGGCACTCCCCTTTACGCTCACCGTTTCTCAAAAGCAGTCGCTCTGGGAAATAATCCAGGACTTGGAAAAGCCGACTCCGATGAACCGCCTCCTCCAAGGGGACGTTGGATCCGGGAAAACCGTGGTGGCCGCCTTGGCGGCCCTCTCCGTGGCGGAACACGGCTATCAATCTGCCTTCATGGCCCCCACCGAGGTACTTGCCCATCAACACTTTGTAACACTCAAAAAACTTTTCAAAAATGTGAGCCGCGAAAACCAGGTGCCGATCGGTCTCCTCACGTCGGCTTCTGCAAAGGCGGTTTACGAAAACGATGTTGAGGCGGACATGAAGAAAAAAACGCTCCTTGAACACATAAAGAGAGGGGAAATCAAAATCGTGATCGGCACACACGCGCTCATACAAAAATCGGTAGCGTTCAAGAACCTCGGGCTCGTAATCGTTGACGAACAACATCGTTTTGGAGTGGAACAACGCGCAGTACTCTTAAGGCAACAAGGAACAGATGAGCGTTCCAAAGAAGCTTTCGGAGGTGCCGAAAGCTTGGTCTTGATCCGCCAGCCAGCGGAGAGAGTTTCGGCACCGAGAAGCAGGCGGGTGGCGGCCGCAGGAGCCGACAAAACGCCGGTTCTTCGGAACGCTCATCTGCAAACAATCCCGCATTTCCTCTCGATGTCCGCAACGCCAATTCCGCGGACGCTTATGCTTACCGTGTTCGGCGATCTCGACATTTCGACCATTAACGAGCTGCCGTCGGGCCGGAGAAACATCATTACTAAAATTGTCGATCCCGAAAACCGAATGAAGGCGTACGCCTTCATTCGCGGCGAGGTGCAGAAAGGACGGCAGGCGTTCGTGATCTGCCCAAGAATAGAAAAAGAAGAAAGTCTCAAAACGGCGGCGTACGGGACGAACAACTTCAAAAAACTTGAGCTGAAATCAGTAAAAGAAGAATACGAAAAACTTTCTCAAAAAATTTTCCCCGATCTTCGGGTAGCGATGCTCCACGGCCAGCTAAAGCCGAAAGAAAAAGAGAAAATTATGGATGATTTCAAAAACAGGAAAACCGATATCCTTGTTTCCACGTCAGTAATCGAAGTCGGCGTGGACATTCCGAACGCAACCGTAATGATGATCGAAGGAAGCGACCGGTTTGGGCTCGCCCAGCTCTATCAATTCCGCGGGCGCGTCGGACGCGGCGAACACCAATCGTACTGTTTGCTTTTCACGGATTCTCCTCTAAAGAAAACAAACGAGCGGCTCAAGGCGATTTTGGAAGCCAAAAATGGTTTTGAACTCGCGGAAAAAGACCTGGAAATCAGGGGCCCGGGGCAGTTTTTAGGGAAAGAGCAAACTGGCCTCCCCGATCTTGCGATGCGAGGTCTCCAAAATATAGAACTTATAAAATCAAGCCGAGACTCGGCTATTGGGATAATAAAAAAAGACCCCACACTGAAACGCCACCCCCTGCTCAAGGAAAAGCTCTTTCAATTTCAAAAAACCATTCATTTAGAATAGCGGCCGCCAGCCGTAGTTGCCGGAGCCGTTCCTCGCACATATCTCAAGCGTATCAGGGCTACTGCCGCTGCCGCGCGTAAACCAAATCGTGCCGCCGTCCGGATCGGTGCCAGGACTTACGGTACTACAGGTCGGCTTCGCGATACTTCGTGTAATACTCTCGTCATCTAATTGGATAGCTCCGCCAACAGAGAGAATGTGTCGAGGGATTCCATTCCAAATACCAACCAACCCAGCCGAAGTAACCTTAAGTCCCTGATTTCCTATGGGATTGTTAAAAAGGGTTATTGTGTTGCCTATGACGTTGAAGTCGATTGGAGCGGTCTGACTTCCAATTTCAACCCTGTTGATAGTAGTCGTGGCGTACATAGTGCTCCCGCTGATGATCCACTTATATGGATCACCGCCTCCACCACCGCTGCCGCCGCCGATACAATCCGTCCACCCGCTGTTTTGATAACACTTAAATTTATTTTCTGATGAGCTATAGTAGATCACCCCGTTCGCTCCGGCCGGCTGCGTGGAGGGCCACAAACGCATAGCGCCGTTGACATCGAGTTTATATGCAGGTGTCGTCGTCCCTATGGCAACATTTCCCCCAATCACGCTTAGATTCACCGGATCTAGAACGGTTCCCGCTTCTATTTTGAAGTTTGAGATAACTCCGTCTCCCGAACCCACCAAAAAAATTCTTCTGAAATTGGACGGGTCTTGTTGAGGAGCGGTCATCCCCACCACAAAAGCATCCTGGCCAGAAGGCCCAGGATTATCTCCCACGCTCACGCGGAATTCTGTTTGGTCGTCCGATACGTTGTACCTCGCAATCCACAAAGGATCAGAATTATCACTATCCCATGTGCCACCCATAGCTGGCCCTCCGGAGAAATAAAGAAATCTCCCATAGTCGCCAGTGGCTGGTATCGTTGTTGTTGCCGGGTTAAATTCCCCGATTCTCACGTTCCCTCCCGATACGGCAAATTTTTCATACTGATCCACCGTGGAAAGCGCGCCGATACTTAGGCGGTCCGGAAACGAATAATTCCCTCCCGGACTCGCAATGCTCCCGAACTGTCCCGCTTCCACGTTCGCGGCGTTGATGTTGCCGGTGAAACCAGCTCCGGAAATGGTGCCACCCGTGATGTTCCCGCTTACATAAAGATCTCCTTGTACGGTGAGTTCCTCGGGGAGCGGCAGAGTTCCTGTCGCAATGCCCACCTGCCCCGTCTCCCGCACGATAAGGAGAGGGCTCGTGCCGTTAGATTTCATTATCCGGAGCCCGAATGTGTTGGTCCCCGCGGGAACTATAAGAAATTTTGTGTCGGCGGACGGAGATGAGGCGCCCACACTCAAATTGTTGTTCACATCAAGTCCGATTGCCCCAGTGCCCCCCGGCGGCGCCTGAGTCGGCCCCGTAAAAACAGCAATTGCAAGATGGACTCCAAAAAAGAGGAGTGTTCCCACAAGCGAAACAAAACCTAAGAATGCAAAGAATGTAACGGCGGTGCTTTTGCTTTTGAACATTTCTCTTTCTTTATATTATAGCAAAGTACGTTACCGCGGGGTGCCGCTCGCCTGCGGAGGAAAAAAATTGTCTGGAGGAAAAACCGGGGACTGGCCTTTCTGAAGCTCCGGGTTTTGGAGGAGTTTTGCGAGATCGCCGCTCCCCTCAAGGCGCGTCCAGAAAATGATCTGTTTCGGATTCAAATTGATTTCGTTCCTCGGCTTCCAGAAAGAACCGGAAAGAGGAAGAATGGCGAGCTGCGATTGACCGTTCGCGCCCGCTACGCGCTCTAAGTACCAAACATCCGTGAGTTTCGGCCAGGGAAACCAGCTCAATTTCCCGAAATAGACGTCGCCGGTTGAAAGATATACCGCAGAATACGGAGAAGTTTCGTTTATTGAGCGGCCGATCACGATACCGAGCCAGATTGCGAGCGCAACAAAGACGAGCGCGATAACCAAGATCCCTGCGGCTGAATTTTTTGAAAAGATTTCTTTCATTCGGAAGCTACTATCATAAGAGATCCGACGGGCCCTTTTGCGGGACCGCCGCACCGCTCGCAGTAGAATGCGAATTTTCCGCTCCGCGTCGCTTGAAACCCGACTTGCTTTCTTTCGCCCTTCTTTACCGTTTGCTTCACGCCATAATCGGGCCAGTAAAAATCGTAGGTTTTGTCTGTCGCGGTAAGACTAAGACGAACAACGTCCCACTGATTCACGATCACCGTATCGGGGAAAAACTTGTTATCCCTCGCTTCAATATTAAAAATGCGAAGTTTTATCTTTGAGTCGGGAGCCGCAGGCATAACAACGACGGGTTTTGCAACATTCTCCGGCACCACGGAATTCACGTCTGGCACCGTAAGCCCCGGTGGCAGGCCAGAATCCCCCGCCGTCTCGACATTTTCTCCCGGTCGAGGCGCGAGGTATCTGTTTCCGAAAATTCCGAAGACCACCGAGAGCACGGCGATCGAGGCGATGAGCCCTATGAAAATTTTTCTCAACTTCATTCCGTCCATAAAAATTTCCGTCTAGCGGAGAAACGCATCCGCCCATCCGTAAGTCGCCGCAGCGCCACCCTTCTTCACGCACACTTTGAGGGTGTCGGTTGCGGGACTCAATTGCTGCAAAAACCAGAGCTTCCCGACATCGCTTACCCCCACACACCCGGGAAGAGAACCCGGCGTATTTAAGTGTATACCACCGCTTGTAAGAAGAAGTCCCGTGAGCGAAACGTCGCCGCTCACTTCAAGGGCGCGAAGCGGGCTCACGACTCCGATACCCACGTTATTCCCGCTGAAGTGAATTACGTTATTCACGGATTTCCATCGCCGCGTATCGGTTCCCAAATCGTAGATCGGCACGGTGGACGAGGGGAAAATACTTGAATCGAATGTTGCGGCACCCACCCGGGCAACGCCGGTTTGGAGGCGCTGACCAAACCGCTGGCCGGGACGATCGCTGTTGTAGACAACGGTGAAGAGTGTGTTTACCGAATCGTGTGCCGGCGGATTTGCCCGTTTCACAAATGTAAGCTCCGCAACCCTCACTTTGCTGTTCGTAAGGGCCTGCGGAGTTCCCGTCGCGGTCTGCTTCAAAAACACGATGCGCTCGACCGGATCCAAATAGATGAAGGTGGGATCGAGGGACGAAGAGGACATTCTAAGCTTTAACGTGGACGTGGGAGCGTCCTCGTTCATTTCAACGAGGCTCGATTCTTGCACATAGCGCTGAATAGTTTGAAGGAGGAATTGGCTCTGCTGATTTACCTCTGCAACGGCAGCCTGCCGCACCTGCACCTGGGTAACCGAAACAAGTACCGAGATGAGGATCATGGCCGCTACGGTAAAAATCGCGGCGAAGAGCAGGAGTTCAACGAGCGTGAAGCCTTCGCGATGAGTGAGATTGTTATGCATCTCAAAAATAATTCACGTTCTTAAAACGCGCCAATTGAGAAAAATCTGTCGAGCGAGAGGACTCCGCCGCCCGAGAAGAGCGCGATTGCTGCGGCGAGAATAAGGAGATCAAATTCCCATCCTCCCACAAACGGCTGCCTCTTCACTATTTTCCAAATATTTATCACCAAAAATTCTCCGACGACCAAGAACGCCGCAAGCTGGACCCAAAAACCAAGGATGAGGGTGATCCCGCCCGCGAACTCGACGATCGCGACGAGCGTGCCCCACAAACGTCCGGGTTTGAAACCCATGCCGTCGAAATTATGCGCGGTCACCTTAAGATTTTTTATTTTTGGCAAGCCGTGCACCAAAAGAATCGATCCGAGCGCCACGCGAACTACAAGGAGTCCGAAATCACTCAAAATATAAAGAATAGGAAACATACTAATTTTATGGATTGATCGAACCTTTGATAAATTCCATCTCTAATTATATAGTATACGGTATAAAAATCATACTGGCCCTATCGTCTAGCGGTTAGGACATCGGCTTTTCAAGCCGGTAACCGGGGTTCGACTCCCCGTGGGGCTGCAAAAAACTAAAAATGGTAGATTATATAATCTACCATTTTTAGTTTGCTTTATTGCTTCATATTGGGAAGTCGAACCCAGCACCACCCCGTGTTAGAGAGTGTGGAGAACCAGAAGGTTCTCCAGATGGGGGTCGGGGTGGTACGTAGGGTTTTAGGAGTCCCGCCTTGGCGGGACGACGAACTCCCCGTGGGGCCGTTCAATAAAAGTCCTCGATTTTTCAGCCATTTTCGGTTATAATTCACCTCTTGTCGCGAGAGACA
>CAYHEU010000007.1:0-22748 GCA_964355785.1 uncultured Candidatus Saccharibacteria bacterium
AAAAATTCAAGGATATCTCGTGTCGCTGAAGAGGGGCGAGCCGCGCGAAAGAGTGTTTGGCCACAAATTCCCCTTGAGACCCTCCGAGATTGGGCATCTTCTGAATCCTAAGAAGGAGGAAGAAGAGAAAAGAGAAAAGGTGGTAGAAGAAGACGCCGTTCGCGCGCTTGAGGCGAAAATCACGAAACCGCTTTTTGAGGTGAATGTCCGTCTCGTCGCTTCTGCGGGTTCGGTTTTTCAGGCAAATGACATCCTGGATGGTATCGCTGCCGGTTTTACCCAGCTTGCCGCTCCGCGGCGAAACGAATTCAAAATAGTAAAGGCTAAAAATCCAAAAAAACTCACCTATCAGTTCATTTTCAGAAAATTCGATTCGAGCCAGATAGTGACTTTGAACAGCGAAGAAATCGCAAGTTTTTACCATTTTCCGACGCCGTTTATGGAAACCCCGAAAGTGAAATGGCTTAAATCGAAAGAAGCGCCTCCTCCGCCGAATCTTCCGGCAAAAGGCGTTTTGGTTGGAGAGAGCGTATTTCGCGGGCAGGTGCGGCAAATTTATATTTCAGACGAGGATCGCATGCGCCACATTTATGTGGTAGGGCAGACGGGAACCGGAAAGTCCACGCTCATGTCGCGCATGATCATTGACGACATCGAAAAGGGGAAAGGAGTGGCGATGATCGATCCGCACGGCGATCTTGTGGAAACGATTCTGGGGCACATCCCTCAACATAGAGTAGAAGACGTGATCTATTTCGACCCTTCCGATCTCTGGCGGCCGCTGGGCCTCAATATGCTCGACTATAACCTGAACCGACCGGAAGAAAAAACGTTCATCGTGAATGAAATGCAGGGAATTTTCAACAAGCTCTTTCCCCCCGAGACGATGGGCCCGATGTTCGAGCAATACATGAGAAACGCATTACTCCTCCTTATGGAAGATATGGCCGAAGAGCCGGCAACTTTGGTTGAAGTGCCGAGGGTGTTCACCGATCCCGAATACCGCAAGCGGAAACTCGCCCGGATCCACAACCCCGTATTGATCGATTTCTGGGAAAAAGAGGCGGCAAAAGCCGGTGGAGAAGCGTCGCTTGCGAACATGACTCCTTACATCACCTCGAAATTCAATAATTTCATCTCGAACGATTACATGCGTCCGATCATCGGCCAGCCGAAGTCGGCGTTTAACTTCCGCGAAGTGATGGATAACGGAAAGATTCTTCTCATTAATCTTTCGAAAGGAAGAATCGGGGACATTAACGCCGGACTTTTGGGTATGGTCATAAGCGGGAAGCTTCTTATGGCGGCGCTCTCGCGCGTAGATATTCCCGATACCGCGCGCCGCGATTTCAATTTCTATATAGACGAGTTCCAAAACTTCACCACCGATTCGATCGCGACGATCCTTTCCGAGGCAAGGAAATACCGCTTGAGTTTGACGATGGCGCATCAGTTCGTCGCCCAGCTCGCCGAGAAGATAAAAGATGCGGTCTTCGGAAACGTGGGCTCAGAGATCGTCTTCCGCGTGGGCGTTCAAGACGCGGAATTCTTGGTGAAACAATTCGCGCCCATCTTCGACGAGAACGACCTTATAAATATCGATAACTTCAATGCTTACATGAGAATTCTCGTAAACGGAGAAACGACGAAGCCGTTCAACATAAAAACGCTCTCCCTCGAACACGGGAGCGCGGAGCTTATTCACAATCTTAAGGAATACTCCCGCGCGAAATACGGCAAAGATCGTCAAACGATCGAGCAGGAAATTTATAAGCGGCTGCGGGAGTGACAACACGGAAACTTCTTTTTCGCAACCCGTTTCACCTCGAGAAATTTAACTTACTCCGCTTGATTTTTTGGATACATCAGACGGTTCCCGTTTCCCCGAGCACACAACGCATTATATGCTCGGTTTTCCGACCATCTGATGTATAACCAAAAAATCTGCGCTTCGTTCGTTAATTTCTTACTCAACTCCACTTATGGTTGCGAAAAAGAAGTTTTTGTTCCTGCCCTCGCGAGAATCTTTCCCAATTGCTTATTTCCTCCAAAATTGCGAACCTTTCTGTTTTTGAAAAGTTATCGGAGGCGGCGAAAGCTTGGTATCGCCGAAGGCGATTTTCGGCACCGAGATGCAAGCGCGCGATTGCCGCTGGAGCAAACGCGACGCTGGTTCTCAAAAACAAAAAGGTAAGTATCCTTATCCCAACCGGTCGTTCTGGATGAAAACTCGGAAACCCGTGAGCCAGATTCGGAGCGCGCGCCCGATAGGCATGATAGAGGTAAGATAGTTCAACTCCACGAGCCCTTTCAAAACCCACCCGAAGAAACCGTTTATGATGAACGGCCCGATCTTCGCAACCGCAAACTTTCCTCCCACAGGCACGATATAAGGATACTCCATTGGATGGTATTCCTTGTGGTGCACCTCCCGCGCAAGTCCCTCGTCTTTTTTGATATCCTCGAAAATGTTTCGTGCGACGACGGTCCCCTGGGAAATCGCCGCTCGCGCAACGCCGGGTACCGATTTCTTCGTTACCGGATCATAAAAACATACTGCATCTCCCAACGCATAGACTTTTGAATGAAGTTTGAGGTTGGGAGTAGCGGGGAGGCACTCCATGGGACCCGCAACCTTGATGCGTCCTTTTTCCTCGCATTGTAGCGGAAGCTGCGAAACCGTTTCCGCCGCTCGAACGCCTCCCGCCCACACGAGTAGGTTGCAAGAAATCTCTCGGCCGCTCGTGAAGACCGCTTTATTTTTTTCCGCCTTTACGATTCGTTCCTCGGTAATTACTTGGATGCCGAGGCGGGTGAGACGTCTCGAAACTTTTGCGATGAGTTTTGGCGCGAAGCCGGCGAGAATTGTTTTGTTACCCTGAATTATTGTGATCTCAAGCCGGCATCGCTTGAACGTTTTCTCGAGTTCTCCGCACCATACTTTGAGTTCGGAGGCGAGTTCGATGCCGGTGGGTCCTCCTCCGCCGATTAAAACCTTGATATCACTCATTTCCGAGAGCGCGAGATCCCAGATTGTTTCTCGGATGCGCACAGCGTCCTGGAACGTTTTAAGAGGAAGTGTGTGTTCCTTGAGGCCGGGGATGTCGAAATAATTCGTCTCCGAGCCGAGGGCGATCACGAGATAGTCATACGCGAGTTTTCTCCCGTCTTTGAGGTGGATGTGGGCATCCACTACGTCGAGTTTCTCGACCCCCGCTTTTATGAACGTTACGGGAAGCCCTTTGATGATCGGATCTATTTTGTATGTTGCGATTTCGTGGAGTTTGCAGATATTCGCAGTGTCCTTCGAGGTGGTCGCAACCTCGTAGAGGAGGGGGGTATAGGTGTGGTGATCATTCCGATCGACGAGAAAAATGTGATAGCGGTTTTTAAGGCCGCTTCTCTTGATCATTCTCCCGAGCTTGAGCGCAACCCGGAGCCCGCCGAATCCCGCACCTAAAATTAGAATGCGTTTCATGTTAAAATTATAGCATCAGTTTCGATGATCCGATTTTTAAGGAATGTAAGTCCGGAAGTGCTTAAGGGAACCGCCGTTGTGCGGCTCGATTTTAATACCGAAGATGAGTGGCGGATGGAGGCGGCGCTCCCCACGCTTAAATTTATTCTTAGCCATGGCGCAAAGATCGTGATTTTGAGCCACCGCGGAAGGCCGAAAGACGCCGTAATCCGCGCGAATGGGAGAATGGCGAAGTTTGAGAGGAAGTTTAGTTTAGGGAAAGACGCAAAACAGCTTCAGGAGTTTTTAAAGCGGAAAGTTCATTTTATCCCACACTTTAACTTTGGGGAGATCCGAGATCTCGTAAGGCGCGCGAAGGCGCAATCCGTATTTGTGCTTGAGAATCTTAGGTTTCTCAAGGGTGAGGAAAGCAATAGTCGTTCGTTGGGGAGGAAGTTGGCGTCGCTCGGGAGTTTTTACGTGAACGAGGCGTTTGCGGTTTCGCACCGCGATGACGCATCCGTCGTTGCAATTACGAGGTTTCTGCCGAGTTACGCGGGCTTGGAGCTTCAAGACGAACTTGCGCATCTCTCTCGCGCAATGAAGCGCCCTCGCCGTCCTCTTGTGATGGTTTTCGGCGGCGGGAAGGCGCACGATAAACTCAAAGTGGTGCGTTATTTCAAAAACAGAGCTGATAGTTTTATCTTCGGCGGTACGCCCGCAAACACGATTTTGAAGATACGAGGGCTTCATGTGGGAGATTCTGTTTACGATCGGAATCCCGGTATGACGATTCACGAAATCATAAAGCACAAGAACATACTTTTACCAATCGATTATGTGGTGAAGAAAAAGATAATTATGGATGTAGGGCCAAAAACGGTGAAGTATTTCTCTAAAGCCATCCGCGGCGCACGGACAGTGATATGGAATGGCCCTTTGGGTATGATCGAGAATGCGCAGTTTCGCAAAGGCACGCTCGGACTCGCGAAGGCGATTGCCGCAAACCGAAAAGCGTTTACGCTCGCGGGCGGGGGAGAGACGGTGATGTTTTTGAAGAAGTATCACCTCGATAAAAAATTTAGCTTCATCTCGACCGGCGGCGGAGCAATGCTCGAATATCTGGCAGGTGAGAAATTATCCGGAATTGAAGCGCTCAAAACGAGAACGTAGAACTTAGGACTTAGAATATAGAATTTAGCAATGCAATCAGAAACTCGTGCGTGCCAAAATTGTAAGCAATCATTCACGATCGAACCGGAAGATTTTGACTTCTACAAAAAAATAGATGTCCCGCCGCCGACATGGTGTCCGGAGTGCAGGATGCAGCGGCGGCTTATTTGGAGAAACGAACGAACGATGTATCGGAGAAAATGCAATGCACCCGGGCATAACGAAGAGATCATATCTATCTATGCGCCGGATAATTCTGTAACCGTATATGATCATGATTATTGGTACAGCGACGCGTGGGACGCATCATCATACGGAAGAGACTACGATTTTATGAGGCCGTTTTTTGAACAATTCAAAGAACTCTTGCGTGTTGTGCCTCTTGTGGCGCTTTTTGACAGTAAATCGACAAACTCAAGTTATTGTAACGTAACTGTCGAGCATAAGAATTGTTATTTGGTAACTGCAGGATGGGGGAATGAAGACAGCGCCTATAGTAATCGTATTTCTTACTGTAAAGACACACTCGATTCTTACGTATGCCATAAAACCGAATTCGCCTATGAAAACGTTTCATGTAAGGATTCGTATCAACTTTTCTTCAGTCATAATTCGGAAAATTGTAACAACTCTTATTTTCTTTACGACTGCCGTAATTGTTCAAATTGTATCGGGTGCACGAATTTAAGGAACAAGCAATATCATATTTTTAATCAACCGTATACGAAAGAAGAATATACCAAGAAAGCTAAGGAACTTGATATTGAGAGCGCGGAAGGATTGAGAAAAGTGCGAGAAGAGTTCGAGAAGTTGTATTTTAAGGCACTCCATCGGTATGCGCGTCTTATCAATACGGAAAACGTTATTGGGGACAATATCGAAAAATCAAAAAACTGCTATTACTGTTTCGATCTCGCGGGCGGAGCGGAGAACGTAAAATACGCACACTGGGGAACGTATGGGCTTCGCGAATCGTATGATACGGGACCGGGCACCGGAGGAAATTCTGAGTTCACGTATGAGGGCACCAGTATCGGCGTAACCAATGCGAGGTGCAAATTCGGGGTTATTGTGTGGTATTCCCACGATGTGCAATATAGTTTCGGTTGCGAGGGCTCGAATGATCTTTTCGGTTGCGTCGGGCTACGGAATAAAAAATATTGCATTTTGAATAAGCAATATACAAAAGAAGAATATGAAAAACTCTTGCCGCGCATTATCGAGCAGATGAATAAAATACCTTATACCGATGTGAAAGGAAGGATATATCGCTACGGCGAATTTTTCCCCGCAGAGATAAGTCCCTCGGCATACAACGAAGCGGTATCTCAAGACTATATCCCCCTTACCAAGGAGCAAGCGATTGCGCAGGGATATGCATGGAAAGATCGGGTTGAGAAGTTTTATCAAGCTACCGTTGAACCCGAAAAAATCCCTGACCGGATTAACGAGGTGAGTGAGGATATCTTAAAAGAGGTGATTGGATGCGCTCATCGTGGCAAATGCAATGACCAGTGTACTTTTGCGTTTAGAATTACCGCACAGGAGCTCCAGTTCTATAAGAGAATACACCTCCCTCTCCCGCGACTTTGTCCCAACTGTAGACATTATGAACGGCTCAAACGGAGGAATCCATTAAAACTTTGGCATCGAAAATGCACCTGTGCAGGCGCTAAATCGGACAACGGAGTATATACCAACACAATCTCCCACTTTCACAACACTAATCACTGTCCGAATGAATTCGAAACTTCCTACCCCCCCGATCGTCCTGAAATTGTCTACTGTGAGCAGTGCTATAACGCAGAAGTGGTATGAAATACGACATTTATTTCCATAATGATTTGGATGGCCGCGCATCGGCGGCGGTTCTATTAAAATTTCTTGAAGGGAGAGGAGATGCAATCGAGCGATATATCCCGGTGGATTTTGACATTGAATCAAAATGGAAAAAGATGAAATTTCCCGCCGAAGGCCGGTCCGCCTCTCGCGGAGGAAATCCGGCAATCGTTGTCGATTTTCTCTATCATCCAAAGGCGGCGTTTTGGTTTGATCACCATCCCACCACTTTCAAATTCAAAGAGTGGAAGAGGAATTTCCGCCCGTCAAAATTCCGCGTGTGGAACCCGAAATATCCCTCGTGCTGCCATCTTATTCTTGATTCGCTTGTCGCGAATTTCGGCTTCAAGCCGCCGCGCCATTTCCGCGACCTTGTAAAGTGGCTCGATGTATTGGACGGCGGCAATTATGAGTCCCCGAAACAAACGGTTGAAATGAAAGAACCGGCGTTTCAGATTGAGCAGTTTATCAATAAGGCGGGAAAGGATCCACTCGAATGGCTTATTCGGAAATTGGCCGAGGTTCCGCTCGTGAACATTGCGCAGGATCCGGGCATTCGAAAGGTGATGAAAAGGGTTTATAAAGAAAGAGATAAAGTTCTCCGTTTTTATCTGTCCCACCTTCAGATTTATGATAGAGTTGCGTTTATAGATCTCGTGGAGGGGGATTATCTTGATTTGAGATATGCTCCTTATCACTTCTACCCTTTTCTTCTCTATGTGGTTTTCACGAAAAAGCATGGGAGAGAATTCGGCGTCCACGCGGGCGTAAATCCCTGGCGGCGGCGGGAATCGAACGTACACATTGGCAAATTGATGAGCAAATACGGCGGCGGGGGACACAAGGTAGTAGGCGGTCTCCGAACGAATACCAAGGCCAAGGCGAAAAAAATTACGATGGAAATAGTGAACTTCTTAAGAAAAAAATGAAAAAGAGCGAGCTTTTTGTCCCATCAAAAATAGTGGTTTACGCTGACGGCGGAGCGAGGGGAAACCCAGGCCCGGCAGCGATCGGAGTTATAGTAGGCGACAAAGAATATGCGGAGTATGTAGGCGAGACGACGAATAACGTGGCCGAATATAAGGCCGTTATTTTTGCCTTGAAGAAAGTGAAACAGTTGATCGGGAAAAAGAAAGCAGGGGATGCGATGGTTGAAGTGCGTTTGGACTCCGAACTTGTTGTGAAACAATTAAATGGCGAATACAAAATAAAGGAACCAGATCTTCAGCCCCTGTTCGTTGAAGTTTGGAATCTAAGGTTAGACCTTGGAAAAATTGAATTTATTCATATTCCAAGGGAGGAGAATAGAAGAGCGGATAGGTTGGTGAATCGGGTGCTTGACAAAAGATAAAAAAGAGAATACACTTATAGTCAGTAGCTTAGTTAGTACTTGGGCCTCTTTGCTCCTACGGGGTACAAAGCAAATTGCCCCCATTAAAAAATGTAGCCCTCCCCGTCCCATTCTTGGGATCAAGAAAGGGCATCATTCATCCTTCGCTTTGCGGGGGATTTTTTTATTTATAAAAAAGAAAAAACCGGCAGTGCGTAAGCCGGATTCTATTCCCTAATTCGCGCGAATTAGGGAATATTGACAGAAACAATTTAGAGGGTTTATGATGATAGCGGCAATTCAGGCGATTACCGAGCACATAAAAACTCATGTGCTTCGGAGGAAAGTCGGGACACTCTCTCGCGCAAGCGAGACAAAAAGGTAGCAGCTAACGGCTGTCGCGCGCAAGCGTAGAGGTGCGAGCAGAAACGCCCTGAGGCGAAAGCCGAAGGGGGACCCAATCCCAAGCTAGTTGGTCCAGCTCCGTGATAGGGATAAAAACGCGGAGATGAAACGGCTAAATCCTTACCGGGTGCAAGGCCGAGCCCCGCCTACGGCGGGGAGTGCCGCTTGAATCTGAGAGCAATCGAAGATCCAGATAAATTATCGTCGAATACAGAATCCCGCTTACGAATTGCCGAGAAATCCCGCCTTAAAGGCGGGATTTCTGTTGCAAAGATAATAGGATCGATTATATTAGTTTGTAGATTCACCTCGCCACCTCTTGGGTCACGCCACTTCACAGGGTGATAAGGACAACCGACCCCGTCCTGGGTGCGTGGGGGATAGGCCTCTCTGTAGTCAGTGAGAGGCCTGTTTAATTTGCTATACTAATTTTTGTGATGAAAAAGATTTTACTCCCGCGTTTTTATGGAAAACCGACGCCAAAGGTTGCAAAAGAGTTGCTCGGAAAATTTCTTGTTCGCCGTTACCACGGAAGAAAACTTGCATATATGATCACCGAGGTTGAGGTCTACGATGGTTTTAATGACAAGGGTTCGCACGCATCGCGTGGCAAAACAAAAAGAAACGCGCCGATGTTCGGGCCTGCGGGGCGTTGGTACGTATATTTCACCTATGGGATGCATTGGATGCTCAATATTGTGACGCGTGAAGAGGAATATCCGGCTGCGGTTCTAATAAGGGGAGCTCGCCCCGTTAGAAGCGGTAAGGCTTCTAACGGGGCGAGCGGCCCCGCGCGACTCACTAAGAAATTTCATATTAACGGGAAATTGAATGACCTTCCCGCAGCGAAAAAGAGCGGTCTTTGGATTGAAGATAGAGGGGTGAAAATCTCACCCCCACGAATAAAAAAATCTCCGCGAGTAGGGATTGAATACGCAGGGAAATACTGGGGGAAGAAACCGTGGAGGTTCTACCTTGATTAGTTGGAATTCGCCTTTATTCTTTCCGAGATATTGAGTTTGCGGAGGAGATAGAGAAGGCCGGCGATAATCACGGTCGTGATTATCGAAAACTTTGTGAGTCCGAGTCCCGCAAGGATGCCAATCGCGGCGGCGACCCACACGAGTGCTGCGGTCGTGAGGCCATACACGTGTTCCTGTGTTTTGATGATGATGCCTCCGCCCAAAAATCCTATGCCGATCACGATGTTTGCAATTACCCCCAAAAAGCCGCCGTTTCGGGCGATTATTTCCTCTACATTCGCGCCTTGAGGTGCAACGAGATAGGGAAGAGTAAGAGCAACGATTGTAAAAAGCGCCGCGCCGCTTGAAACGAGCATTGTTGTTCTTATACCGGCTTCTTTGTGCACGAGTTCGCGCTCAAGGCCGATAAATGCGCCGAGGATCAGGGCGGCCGCAAACCGCAAAACCATTTGAGATAAATCAAGCATTATTTTATACTTTATATTGTATCACAACTGAAATTTTGAAACATTTGTATGTTTTACTACCGCTAAAGTTCCCACCGAGAACTTTAGCTGGCGATGCTCTCTCGCTCCCGAGCAAATAACGAATTTATGTGCTCGGACCATGGCCACTCAGTCGCATAGCCGCGTAAAACACATAAATATTTCAAAAATTACTTCATGAGAATTTTAACGAAGGAAATTGCTAAACAGGAAAATCAGAGAGTGGAACTCGCTGGTTGGGTGAATATCCGGAGAGATCACGGCAAAATCATTTTCATTGATCTTCGGGACCGTGCGGGTATTGCCCAGCTTGTGTTTACGCCGAGCGAGGGCACGTATGCGGCGGCGCAGGAGCTCCGGTCGGAGTGGGTGATTGGGGTTAAGGGGACGGTAAAACGACGTCCGAAAGGAATGGAGAATCTGAACGCTCAAAACGGAGAATTTGAAATTGGAGTAGAGGAACTTATAGTCCTCAATCGTTCTGAGGCGATGCCTCTTCCCGTTGATAATGAAGGACATGATATCGATGAAAATGTGCGCCTGAAGTATCGCTACCTTGATCTCCGTCGGCCGCGTCTTCAGAAAAACATAAAACTCCGCCACGAGGTCGCGCAGTTCGTACGGCGCTATTTGAGCGAGCGGGAGTTTATGGAGATTGAAACGCCGATGCTCACAAAGTCAACCCCCGAAGGGTCCCGCGATTTCGTGGTTCCTTCGCGTCTTCAGCCCGGGAAGTTCTATGCGCTCCCGCAGTCACCCCAGCAGTACAAACAGCTCCTTATGGTCGCCGGATTTGAACGCTATTTTCAGATTGCGAGAGCCCTGCGCGACGAAGACCTTCGTGCTGACCGGGGTTTTGAGCATACGCAAATTGATTTAGAGATGAGTTTTGTGGAACAGAAAGACGTGATGCGCCTCGTGGAAGATCTTGTAACCGCGCTTTTTGAGCATTTTGGGAAGAAGATATATGCGAAACCATTTCCGGTAGTGGACTGTGAAGAAGCGATCAAGAAGTATGGCGCCGATAAGTTCGATATGCGCGAAAAAAAAGATCCTGAAACCGCGGCGCTCGCATGGGTTGTGAATTTCCCGGTCTTTGTGAAAGACGAAAAAACGGGGAAGCTTACGTACTCGCACAATCCTTTCACCGCCCCGCGCCCGGAGGATGAGAAAAAACTTTTGGAAGACAAAGATCTGGAAAAATTGGTTTCGCTTCAATACGATCTTGTATGCAACGGTTATGAAATCGGGGGCGGGGGAATTCGCATCAACAAAGCCGACGTGCTCGAAAAAGTTTTTGAAACGATCGGCCACGAAAAATCCGATGTGCGGAAACAGTTCGGGCATATGCTCGATGCGTTTACTTTCGGCGCTCCGCCGCACGGGGGGATTGCGCTCGGACTCGATCGGATTATAATGATCCTTACCGGCGAAGAATACTTGCGCGAGGTAACGGCGTTTCCCATGACCTCGGGTGGCCAGACCTCTGTAATGGACGCACCATCCGAGATTAGCAAGGATCAGCTTGGGGAAATTGGACTTAAACTCAAATGAGAGACAAGGAATTTCCGATTTTCAAGACGAAAGTCGCGGCAGTCACAAAAAAATTCAATTTGAACGACCCTCTTGAGCGGAGGGCCTATTTTGATGCGAAGGCGGGGAGCGATATCGAAAAGCTCCGTACGTACCTTTCAAACCAGACGTTCGTCGCGTTTTTGATCGGGAAAAAGAATTCCGGGAAAGGCACGTATTCAAAGCTCTTTATGGAGGCGGTGGGCGCGGAGCACGCAAGTCACCTCTCGGTAGGGGATATTGTCCGTGATGTACATGAGAACCTCGAATCTCCGGAAAAGAAAGAAGAGCTTACGACGTTTCTTCGGAACAATTATCGGGGGTTTCATTCTGTCAAAGAAACACTTGGCCTTATCGAAGAAAGGAGTCAGTCAACGCTCATTTCTTCCGAACTTATCCTCGCGCTCATCAAATACGAAATCAGCAAGCGGCCGAAGAAAGCGATTTTTACGA
Source organism: uncultured Candidatus Saccharibacteria bacterium (assembly GCA_964355785.1). Lineage (GTDB taxonomy): Bacteria > Patescibacteriota > Minisyncoccia > UBA6257 > 2-01-FULL-56-20 > CAYHEU01. The sequence goes on from CAYHEU010000007.1 coordinate 11,698, forward strand.
CGGTTTCCCCCGCGCGTTCGATCAGATCAATTATTCGTTGTTCTTGAAGGAGCTTATCGGATACCGTGAAGATCCGGACTTCTTTGTGTTCATCGACGTTCCCGAATCGGTGATCGATGAACGCATCAAAACGCGCGTGATCTGCCCCGTGTGCAAAACGCCGCGGAGCGTGCGTCTCGCGATCACAAAAGAGGTTGGTTACGACGAAAAGACGGGAAAGTTCTATTTAGTGTGCGACAACGAGTCGTGCAATAGAGCGCAAATGGTGCCCAAGGAAGGGGACGAGCTCGGCATCGAGCCGATCCGCGAACGCCTTGAGGTGGACGACAAGATCTTCGGGCAGCTCCTTACGCTTACCGGTATCCCCAAGGTATATTTGCGGAACGCGGTGCCGGTGGATAAAGCGAAGGAGTATGTGGATGATTATGAGATAACGCCCGGATACTATTTTGAGTGGGACAATGCCGCAAAGAAGGTAAAAGTGATAGAAAAACCGTGGACGATAAAAGATGAAAACGGCGTGGAGTCCTACAGCTTGCTCCCCGCGGCCGTTGTGTTGTCCTTAATTTTGCAGACGGCGCGCGTGTTGGGGCTTTAAGGGGAAATCTTCTCAAGTGTCTTTACTCTTCGGTACTATTCAGGGTGAAATCTTTTGAAAACATTTCACAATCGAATCCAGATCTCCGTCGAGTATACTCTCGATATTATGGAATTTCTTTCCTATGCGATGATCAGTAATCCTATCCTCGGGGAAGTTATATGTTCGGATCTTCTCCGCTCGTTCCGCGGAGCCGATCTGTTCTCTCCGCGTTGCTCCCAACTGGGTTTCCTTTGCCGATCGTTCTATCTCGTATAGTTTCGCGCGGAGGACTGTCATCGCTTTCTCCCGGTTCGCGTGCTGTGACCGTTCGACGCGCGAAGATACGACAATTCCACTCGGCTTGTGGAGAATACGCACCGCGGTTTCCACTTTGTTCACGTTCTGTCCGCCCGGACCCCCTGCGCGCGAAAACGTAACTTCAAGGTCGTTTGGGTTCATGCTCACTTCCTTCGGTTCCACCTCGGGGATTACCGCAACCGAAGCGGTCGAAGTGTGAACCCGTCCTGATTTTTCGGTTTTCGGGATACGCTGGACCCGGTGTACGCCAGACTCCTGTTTGAGAGCGTTAAGTATTTCTTCGCCCGCAATCTCCGCGACGAATGTTTTATAACCGCCCAGCGTGGTTTCGTTGTAATCAAGGATCGAGAAACCCCACCCGCGCCGTGCGGCGTAGCGCTGATACATCCGGGCAAGGTCACCCGCAAAGATCGCGGCTTCATCGCCCCCAGTCCCCGCACGGATCTCAAGGATAATCCTGTTCATAGCTTACGCGTTGCAACTTTTGACCTGTATTGTATCATATAACCAATGGCCAATCCACCGCTCATTTTGATTATTGACGACGATCCGAATTTCTTGGAGATCTTTTCCGTAAAACTTACCGCCGAAGGTTTTCGGGTTGAAACTGCGTTGAATGCCGAAGAAGGGAGGACGAAAACAGTTTCTCTTAAACCTAATCTTGTGCTTATGGATGTACAGATGCCGGGGATGAATGGGGCAGAGGCGATGATGAAACTCAAGGCGGATCCGGCAACAAACGGCGTGCCGATTCTTTTTCTTACCGCGCTTGGCGATCCGAATGTTGACGCGCGGGAGATTGACAGGCGTTTCTCAAAGGAAGTTGGCGCGGTGGGGTATCTGAAGAAAACCGACGATCTGAACACAATGGCCGAATACATAAGAAACTTTGTGAAATAGCCATGCGCACGAAACCCCTTATCCTCATTGTTGATGACGAGAATAATTTTCTTGAGATTATGACTGCCAAGCTCAAAGCGACTGGGTTTGATACGGCTACCGCTAAAAATGGGAAGGAAGCAATGAAGATTGCAAGCGAGCTTCTGCCCGATCTGATTCTTATGGATATTCACATGCCGGGGGAAACCGGCACGGACGTGGCCCTCGCCATAAAGCAGGATTCGAATACCAAAAATCTAAAAATAGCTTTTCTCACAAATCTCAAGGAGCCGTGGCCGGCTGTCGCAGGCGACCGCGAAAAAGTTGCACAGGAGCTTGGGATGGAGGATTTTCTCGAGAAAACCGAGGACCTAAACGTGCTTGTGCAAAAGATCCAGGCATTATTAACGGAGAATGCAGAGACCCCTAAGTAGCGTGAATTCTAAAAGTAGCTATTAAAAATGACGAGAAGGTTAGACATCGCGAACCTTCCGGAATTCGATAATCACGAAGCCGTTGTTTATGCCGTGGACGAGAAAGTCGGTTTAAGATCGTTTATTGCAATCCATAATACCAATCTCGGCCCTGCGACCGGCGGAACCCGCTATTGGAACTATATTTCGGAAGAAGAGGCGCTTCGCGACGCACTCCGCCTTTCTCAGGCGATGACCTACAAGTGCGCGCTCTCCCGTGTCCCGTATGGCGGAGGAAAAGGCGTGATCATTGGAAATTCGCATAATCCCCGCAAACGGCATCTCTTTGCCGCCTACGCGCAACGAGTGAATATTCTGAACGGGAGTTTTTATACGGGCGAGGACGTGGGGCTCACCGCCGATAATTTGCGAGTTTTGGAAAAGGAATCGAAATTCGTGATCGGCCGCGAGCGGATTGCCGGAAATCCGAGTCCCTGGGCCGCGCGTGGGGTTTACTACGCAATTCTCGCCGCGCTCCAGGCGGTTTTCGGGGATTCCGAGATCAGCGGAAGAATGTTTTCCATTAAAGGAGTAGGGAAGGTCGGAAGCGTGCTCTGCGGATTACTCTACGAAAGAGGAGGAAAAGTACATGTTGCGGACATTGCTCCCGAGAAAGTAAAGTCAATAAAACGAAAGTATCCAAGAGTTGAAGTCGTAAAATCCTCGGAGATCCATAAACAAAAGGTTGATGTATATGCCCCCTGTGCCTTGGGAGGCGAGTTCAATAAAAAAACAATTCCCCAGCTCCGCTCGCAGATTATTTGCGGCGGTGCGAATAACCAGCTTGCCTCGCAGGAGGACGGCGAGCGCCTTCACAGCTGGGATATTCTTTATGTACCCGATTATTTGGCGAACGCTGGCGGCCTCATAAACGTGGTTGCAGAGCTTGATAAAAGGGGATACAGCCGCCGCCGCGTGGAAAAGAAAGTGCGCGGAATCCGCACAACGGCAAAAAAGATCATTGAACTTTCAGTAAAACAGCGCAAACCTACGAGCTATGTGGCAGATCGCTTGGCGGAGGAATATTTTTTGAACGGAAAAAAGAAAAAATAGATCCCCGCGAAGTCGGGGATTTTTGTTATAGCAATGATGGTCTCGGCGACTTTTTATTTGATTGAAATCTTGACTAAGCGGCTATCCAAGGATAGGGTGTAATCGCAACGTCCGCTACTTCGCCAAGGGCGAAAAAGGAGGAAATCATGCGGCGTCTGTTCATTTACATGTTGATCGCGTGTGTGTTCGCGCTTGTCCCGCGGATCTCCCTCGCACGCGATACGGAGCGGATTCCCACCCCAAAAGACTTGGTTGACGTATTCAATCCCAACATCAAGTCCAAGCTCAAACCCAATCGCCTCGTTGAGTTCGACCCCCTGAAGTTCATCGTGGCCGCAGGGTATACTTACGTGATTCCAATCCCTGCGACCGGCTGTGAGGCTATTGAGAAGGACGGATTTAAGTTCAAATCTGCCCGCATCGATCCCAAGTTCGTGGATTTCGCGTTCAAGCAACGCAATCAGCGGGCGGAGGGGATCGATGTGCCGATCATCATCAAGACCTGCATTGTAATGGTTGAGGTGACGATCCCGCGCTCGCTCGGGAGGGGAACGCACGAGCTCATCTATGCGCCGACCGGCGACGTCGTGGCGACCATCAAGGTGCGCGACCGCGAGTCTCACAAAATCATCGATCTTCGGAAGAAATAGGGAGAAACAAAAGGACACTGCAGTTCCGGTCCCGCTTGCTATCGCTCGCGGGGCCGATTTTTTTATCTATATACATCACTAGCGTAACGCTGGTGCGTGGATTTTAAAACAAAGCTGAACTCAAGCGGGAAATCAAAGCAGTTATTTATTCCGTATAAAAAAAGGGGATGGACGTTCCATCCCCCGTGTTACTGAAAGGGCGTGACCTACGGCGTTGCCTTGAGGTTCGCCTTGACGACTCGTGTGTCCTTGCCTTCCTTCTGGCCGACGTCGGTCTGTTCCCACGTCTTGATGACCAGAACGACTTCCGGGTCTTGGCTAGCCGCGATCTCCTCGAATTTGGCTTTGAGTTCGGCCATGCCAGTCATTTCGGTGACGTAAGCATCGCTGACGGCTTCGATGAAATCGTTGGGCTTGATACCCTTCTGGTCGGCCAGGCCTCCCGGCGTCACTTCCTGCACGAGGTACTTGAAGTTGGAGGGGCCAGCGAAGTACCTTCCCACGGGGTCATTGTGCACTGTGTGGATGTGCACGTTGATCTCTTGGGGGAGATACGAGGCGTCCGGCTGCAGCTTGTAGATCTCCAGCCGGGCGTTGTTCATCAGAGCCTGGGTTCTGAAATGGTCGGCGAAGCGAAACCAACTATCGGCGTATTCCTCGCGCATATCCTTCTTGTGGAAGGACACGAGCAGGTCGCCCTGCTCAAGGCCAAGCGTTTCGGCCGTGGTGCCGGGCATCACCATCTGAAGCTGGATAACCGGCATGCCGGTGATGCCGAGGGTCTTCTCGAAGGTAAAGAGTCCCTTGTCGGTCTGGGCGGCAATGGCAGGGACGGTGAGAAGCGTAATCAGGAGCAGCAGCGCGAGTTTCCAGAGCTTCATGTCGTTTCTCCTTTTCGGATTTGAGCGTTGGTTGTTACGGCGCTACACCCATCGGCAGGTGTGGCACCAACAATGATCGGGCCCCGACGGCTGCGGATTACAGCACGAGGTACAGCAGACATATGGTGACGCAACCCCAACGCATCCTCGTCCGCTCGCGTCGCACATTTGTTTGTCCTGCGTACTGCACTTTTCGTTGTAGAGCGAATAGCTCCCACCCCCGGCATCGCTGATTGTAGGCTTTTGGAGTGGCTGGGCCAAGCCCCAAATTTCCAAAGAAGTGGTCGCCAGAATCACGGACTGGTTCTGGACGGTGTTGAGGGCGCAGCTCTGCTTTTTCTCGGTACTGGCGTTGTTGGTCTGCTCGGACTGAGCCAGAAGACTCGAGCAGGCCAGGAGCAAACCCAGGAGCAAGAGTGGGATCAGATGCTTTGGCTTCACGGAGTCCTCCTTTCGTGGGTTTTTAGGGTCGGATCGCTAACCGTTTCAGTTTTTTACCTCCTTATTTAGATTTGGTGTTCTAATACAATAGATACCAGATTTATTAGCTATTTGTCAAGTTTTTGAGATCCATTGTTCGTGTTTTGAGTAAATGGATAAAACGCAATAAAATAGCTTGTTTGTTATAATGAAAGCAAGGTGGATAAGCTTTATACTAAATACTCTGCCGATACTTCGACACGGCTCAGTGCGGGCGAAATTCTTCGCCTTATTAGAACGAAGAGCTCCGATTTTTGGTCCCGTGAGCGGGAACGGCGGCCTCTTAAACTTTTCCATTCAGCCGCGGAGCGCGTTCCTGCGTACAAGGACTTTTTGAAAAAGCACAAAATTCGCCATGAAAAAATTAGGACGTTCAAAGATTTTCAGCTCGTTCCTCCTGTAAGCAAAAAAAATTATCTGCGGCAGTATCCTTTGGAAAAACTCTGCTGGGACGGCACGCTAAAAAAGCCGCTTGTGTTTACCTCCACCTCCGGCTCAACAGGGGAGCCGTTCTATTTTCCCCGCGGCGAGCGTTTGGATTGGGAATATTCCATCCTCGCGGAGATGTTTCTGGGGAATAGTTCGTATAAATCAAAAGGGCCAAAATTGGTTATTGTTGGTCTTGGCATGGGTGCCTGGATTGGTGGACTCATAACCTACAAAGCATTTGAAATCGGGAGTTTACGACGGAAACACGAGGTTTCTATAATTACTCCAGGAATTAACAAATTCGAAATACTCCATGCTTTAAAGAAATTATCTCCGCACTACGCAGAGACAATCCTTATAGGATATCCACCATTTGTGAAAGATATGCTTGACGAAGCTGTCGACGAAGGAATTGATTTGAAGAAATTGAACATGCGGCTCTTGTCAGCTGCCGAAGCTTACACTGAAAAGTTTAGAGATTATATTATAAAGAAAGCTAGTGTGAAAAATATCTACCTTGATGTTTTAAATATCTATGGTACTGCCGATATCGGCGCGATGGCCTGGGAAACGCCGACGAGTATTTTAATTCGGCGGCTTGCAGTGAAAGATGAAAAAATATTTAACGAAATTTTCTCCCCAATTCAAAAAACCCCTACTCTCGCTCAATATAATCCCTTGTTTATAACTTTTGAGTCTGTAGAGAATGAAATCTTACTTACTGGCAATAATACAATTCCGCTTGTGCGATATGCAGTAGGAGATCATGGAGGGGCTTTCAGTTATAGTGACGCGGTTTCTAAATTAAGTAAGCACGAGATAGAACTGAAAAAAGAAGCAAAAAAGAATCGCATATCACATGCTATTTATGAGCTACCTTTCGTTTATGTTTATGAGCGTCATGATTTTTCAACTAAACTTTATGGGGCTATAATTTATCCAGAACCAGTGAGAGAGGCCTTGCATGATGATAAATTAAATCGCTTTGTAACAGGAAGGTTTACTATGTTGACTAAATTTGACAAAAAGCAAAATCAGTTTTTGGAAATTCACGTTGAACTCAAGAAAAAATCAAGATCAACCAATTCCCTCAAAAAAATCTGCCAAGATTTGATTATTGAAAATCTTATTAGAAAAAACGCTGAATACAGGAATAACTACAGTTCCGTTCCGCAGAAAGTAACACCGAGAATAATATTCTGGCGTTACGAACACCCCCTTCATTTTAAGACGGGCATTAAGCAAAAATGGGTTAAAAAAGATGAATAGCGACGCTAATCAAATCAGTAAAATATTGAAGAATAAAGCCGGAGAAAAAGCTGACTCCGAACCAGTTATTTTTGATCTAAAAATTACCAAAGATTTCGATCTTCTTAAAAATTGGTTATCTGTAGGGAAAATCCAGCACGTTATTGATGATTATGGAGAACAACTCCATGAACTTTTTGCCATAAAAAATCCATCTATTGTTTATGGGCCAAATTTCAAGGAAAAGCTTCAAAAGTATTTGGAAAATTTAGAAAGTCAGAACCCGTTATGGCAGCAAGGCCGCTGGGTTTACTTCCCCTGGCTTTCTACCTTAGTTCACATTTTAGAAGATGATGATTTCCAATTGGTGAGAACCGCAAGGAATAAAAACCTTATAAATAAAGAAGAGCAGGATAAATTCTATAACTCTGTGATTGGTATTGGAGGATTGAGCGTTGGAAATAGCGTTGCTCTTGCAATTGTTCTCCAAGGGGGTGGAAAACATATACGATTGGCTGATCACGACGAGTTAGCGCTTTCGAACACTAATCGGGTGAGGGCTGGCGTTCAAAATTTAGGACTAAATAAAGTTGAAATGACCGCACGCCAAATCTACGAAATTAATCCTTATGCTCAAATTGAAATTTTCTCCAAGGGTCTTACCAGGGAAAATATCGAAAAATTTTTTGCCGGTTCTCCAAAACTGGATATTGTGATTGACGAGATAGACAACCTCGCTGTGAAGTTTCTTATTCGAGAACAAGCGAAACGCCATCGAATTGCGGTAGTGATGGCGGCCGACAATGGCGACAACGCCGTTGTGGACGTTGAAAGGTATGACAAAGATCCAAGCTCGAAATTTTTCCAAGGGCGCTTGGGAACAGTAACTTATAACGAATTGTTGAATTTGGATAAGTTCGGCATTGGAAAAACTATAACCAAACATATCGGGCCGGAAAATGTAACTCCTCGTATGCAAGAATCACTCTTAGAAATGGGCAAAACCATAGTTTCCTGGCCGCAACTCGGTGGCGCGGCAATGCTTAACGGCTCGGCCGTGGCTTATTGCGTGAGAAAAATTCTTAATAATCAGCCGATTGAAAACAATAGAGCTCTTATCTCGCTTGACGAGAAATTGATACCCAACTACGACTCCGATGAAGAAAAGGAAAAACGTGAAAAAGCCTCTGAAGCGTTTAAGAAGATATTTGGGTTATAGCGTAAATGGCTTTCGCGCAAGATCGCATTTCTGAAATTCGTGAGAAAAATGAGGAAGCGGTAGTGTCTGTTATAATTAAAACGTGATCCCTCGCGAAACAATTCAAAAAATTTTGGAGGCGGGCGTTCATGCGCCGTTGGGGAGTAATTCTCAGCCGTGGAGGTTTGGTGTTGTTTTATCCTATCGAGAATACCCCACCCGTAAGGGTGGGGATGAGAGCGAGGTCTTGCGAAGCAAGACGAGCGAAGCTCGCGACGGATGGAACCACGGGCGTAAGCCCGTGGGGATTCCATGATCGCAAGAGTGCGATGAACGGAGTGATTCGATGGTTTTTATTTGGCTGGAAAATTACTTCGATTTGTGATACAATAAACATATGCATCTCATCGACAAGCGCGTGCAGAAATATTTTTGGGACATCGATCCGAACACGCTTGATTTCAAGAGGCACAAGCGGTACATTATCGAACGAATTTTAGAGATGGGCGACGAAACAGCCGTCAGGTGGCTTCGGAGCACATTTTCCGACGAGGATATCCGTGACGTCGTGAAGCGCACGAGAGGCCTCTCCAAGAAGAGCCTCCGCTTTTGGCAAGCGGTGATCGGCCGCTGACTATGGATGTGCATCGAGAAGCTCTCCCCACGCAGACGGAGCGTCTTCTTCCTTCGCTCGCGGTCTTGCCGTCGCTTACGCAATTTTATTTGGCCGGCGGCACCGGCCTCGCGCTAGAGCTCGGCCACCGAATCTCCGGAGACCTGGATTTCTTCTCTAAGGAGCCGTTTGAAGAAGCGCCGCTGATCGAGAAGTTGTCTCGATTTCCAGAATTTCGACTAGAGAAGAAAGGAGAGCAGAGCGTGCTTGCGAGCGCCCTCGGCGTCAAACTCTCCTTCCTCGGCTACCCCTATCCGCTTCTCTTTCCGACTCAAGATGCGCTCGGCCTTTGTGTCGCTGATCTCCGCGACATTGCCTGTATGAAAATTGATGCGGTGGGAAGTCGCGGCGCCAAGAGAGATTTCATTGATCTCTACTGGATTTTTCGTACCACACTCACCCTCCAAGAAGCGCTCCAGCTTTTTGAAAAGAAGTATGCTTCGCTCCGCTATAATATGATGCACATGAAGAAAAGCTTGATCTATTTCGAGGATGCGGAAAGTGATCCCATGCCGCAGATGCTTATGGCTACTTCTTGGGATGAGGTCAAGGCATTCTTTGAGCGCGAAATCAAACGTCTGCTATAATTAAACCGTGATCCCTCGCGAAACAATTCAAAAAATTTTAGAGGCCGGAGTCCAGGCGCCGTCGGGGGAGAATGCCCAGCCGTGGAGGTTTGTGGTTCATGACAACGAGATTGATATTTTTAATGTACCGGAGAAAGATTTATCTATTTATAACTTTAGGCAATTTGGATCGTTCGTTGCGCATGGGGCGCTGATTGAGAATACTCTTATCGCTTCATCTGTTTTAGGGTACAAAGGGAAAGTACGTTTATTCCCTGATGAAAATAACCAAAACCATGTTGCTACATTCACGTTGGAAAAATCTGGTGCAGAAAGCGAACCTCTGTATCAATTTATAAAAGAGCGAAGTACCAATAGGAAATTGTATGAGAAGGGAAAATCACTGACTAAACAACAAAAAGAAGAATTAATTAAAAGCTCCGTTGAAGTCGGAGAAGGCGACGTGCGATTTATTGATGATGAAAAGCAAAAACTTGAGTTATCCAAAGCTTTGAGCGTAAGCGACAGATTGCTTTTTGAAAATAGAAAACTTCACGATTTTCTTTTCAGTCATATCAGCTGGACAGAAGAAGAAAGGCAAGCAAAGAAATCTGGCTTCTATATAAAAGAATTGGAACTTGCTCCACCGCAAGAAAAAGCATTTAAGTTATTCAATAATTGGAGCATATTAAGCTTTTTCAATAAATTGGGTTTTGCCAAAATGGCCGCTAAAGGAAACGTAAAATTATATTCTGCCTCCTCGGCCCTTGGAATTGTCTTGGTTAATAGCGATACCCCAAAAGATTTTGTTAGCGGCGGCAGGTTGATGCAAAGAGCGTGGCTTAAGGCCACAAAAATGGGTTTATGTATTCAACCGGTTACCGGAATCATATTTTTCATTCAAAGAGTTTTAGCTGGAGAAGCCGGAGATTTTACTCTGAACCAAATAGAGCTTATTGAGGATGCTTATAAAACAATTTCAAATATCTTTGGAATTGGAAAAAAAACAGCAACTATGTTGTTCCGGATTGGTTATGACGGTAAACCCACGACGCGTTCGTTAAGGTTGCCACCAAATGTTGAATTTAATTAAAAGATCAGTATGACGTTTTTGGAATCGCTAAGAAATCTAGATCTTATATCGGTTGGCATATCCGTTGCTGGGATAGCTATTCTTGGTTTTATTGTTTTTTTCAATAATCGCAAAAGCATTACTAACCGAACGTTTTTATTTTTCGCTTTCGTTGCAATTCTATGGAGTATCTCCAACTATTTGATATATCAATCTAGTTCGTCGGAGTTGGTTCTGCTCATTACGAGATTTCATATGTTTTTCTCAACATGGTATTCATTCTTTATTTTCCAACTGTTCTACGTTTTCCCCGAAGATAACAAGAAATTTCATAATCGGTATAAGTCGGTTCTGTTACCTATAGTGATTTTTACATCAATACTTGCTCTGACTCCTTTTGTTCTTTCTGGAATTGCCGGTGAGGCACAAGCTGGGGAAGTCGCAGTTATTTCTCCTGGTCCAGGCATTGCCGTTTTTGGCGTTGTTGTTATAGCTCTTATTGGCAGTGGAATCGCGATTTTAATTAAAAAGTTAAAAAAAGCCGATAGTAA
>CAYHEU010000008.1:0-17404 GCA_964355785.1 uncultured Candidatus Saccharibacteria bacterium
TCGAAACCCGCAACGCCGGAGACCTACAAGGGAACGATTACGCAGGTGAATGCCGACGGCTCGTTCGTAATCCGGACTGAGGATGGTCGACTCCTCACCGTCCTGAGTCCAATTCAAGTGGGAGCGACGGTTAAAATAAAAGGGGTTCTCGACGAGCTCAAGGGTGTAATTCAGCAAGTTTCCGAGATCATCGCGAAAGAGAAAAACGTTGTAGTTACTCCATCAATTAGTATTCGTACGTCTGACATTCTCACTGGCGTGGTTGGGCAAGTATTTTCCGCAACATTCGCGGCTTCAGCAGGGAATCCGCCTTATGGTTGGTCAGTAACCGCGGGGAATCTCCCGCTGGGGCTTTCCTTTGCACCACTTATTCGTGCCTGCACAAATTGTCCGCAACCTATGGATCAAGCAGCACTTCAAGGCACTCCCACCCAAGCCGGCTCATTCAAATTCCAGCTTACAGTCAAAGATCAGAGCGGTAATACCGGCAGCGAGACGTTTGTGATTACAATCCGGGAAACCAGCTCAACAAATTAAAATTTACCTTGACCGTGAATAAAAAAACGGCTGGGGCAAGCACCCGAGTCGTTTTTTATTCGGCAGATCTTTTTGAAAATTATATTCATTCGTCGTATGATACAGATATTCTATGGAAGGACTTCTTGAGGAGATTTTGGAGATTCCGGAACGCGCGAAGGAGTGTTACGAGAGGAACAAGCACGCTGCGCTCCCACGCCGGGTTCCCTATCTCGGGATGGGATCTTCCTACTTCGCGCCGCTTGCGCTCTACTATGCGGGCGCGGATATCCACCCTGAGATTGCTTCCGAGTATTACCGCTACGTTGGCCGTGAAACCCTCCCTCTGGGGGTTTTAATTTCGCAATCCGGCGAGAGTTCGGAAACGTTGTGGAATCTCAAGAAATTTGAAGAAGTTGTCGCGGTTACGAACGATCCGAAATCGACGCTCGGGAAAGCGGAGAATGCGAGAATGGTCGTTGAACTCTGGAGCGGAAAGGAGGAATTTTTCTCTTCGACGAAGACATACATAAATACGCTCGTCGCTCTTTATGCCGGTCTTGGGATTGATCCCAAGAAAGCGATTGCGTTCATTAGTAATCACTTCGGCGAACTTAAGAAGGAATCGGAACTTTTTGCTGCTGCGGTGTATGAAAAGATAAAAGATGGAAGCCGGAAGAGTTTTTATGTGATCGGGGAGGGTCCGAACATTGCGACTGCCTGTGAGGGCGCGCTCGTGCTTTCCGAAACCACAAAGCTGGCGTGGATCGGCATGGCTGCGTCACAATTCGATCACGGGCCGAAAGAGGCCGCAGAAAATGGAATAGTCGTTTTTCTGAATGCCGGAGGAAAGGGCGTAAAACGAATGGATCTCATAAAAAAAGCGCTTTCGGAAAAGACAAACGCATATGCGGTCGAATTCAAGGAACAAGAAGTTTCCGAAACGCTTTCCCCCATTCCTTTCGCCGTTCGCCTTTTTTTCTTCTTGAATTCTCTTGCGGACCACATGAAGATCGAGAAGACGTTTCGCGTTGGGAAAAAGATAACGACAGTCCCCGACTCTTTGAAATAGCTAAGATATGAAACCGCTTATATTGTCTCCGGGGAGGGCGCTTGTCGTTGTCGCTCATCCGGATGACGAAACAATCTGGATGGGCGGTACGATTCTCGGTCACAAAAACGTTCGTTGGACGATTTTGTCTTTGTGCCGGAAGGACGATGCCGATCGGGCGCCGAAGTTTCATCGCGTTCTTAGATACTACGGCGCGCGTGGTCTGATCTCGGACTTGGAAGACGAAGGTGTTTTGAGCATCCGCTCAAGCGTGCCGGAGATTGAGCGACGCGTCGCGCGCTCGCTCGCGCGAGAGCGCTTTGACTACGTCTTCACGCACGCGTATAATGGAGAGTACGGACATCCGCGGCACAAAGGCGTACATCGCGCAATCGAGAGAATGGCGCGCGATAAAAAATTGAAAGCCGGATCTTTTTTCAACTTCGCCTATCATTTGGATGAAAAGAAAAGTTTCGCTGTGCCGGACAAAAGAGCTCAATATGGTCACAATCTTTCGCCGGATATTTTTCGGGAAAAGAAGATGATCGTAGAAAAACTCTATGGATTTCGGAAAGCATCGTCTGATTATAAAAGCTGCAGCGGAAAAGAAACATTCAATATTCGGAAATAGTTTATGAAGTCGGTAATTCTTTATGCTTATCCGCCGGAACCCGACGGGCTTAGCTTGCAAGGTGATTTGTTGTATCGCGGTTTTAAGGAAAACGGCGAAGAAGTAATGCCATGTCATCTCTCAAGCGAGTTTCAGAAAGAGTGGACGTATAAATCTTTCAAACCTGATGTTGCAATCGGCGTGGGTTTTTGGAGCCATACGCCGGATTTGGTTACCCACACCGAGAAATTCGGGGTGATGCCCGTTCCGTGGCTTCTGGCCGACGGCTGGGTTGCAAATTATCACAAAGAAATTGCTTCTTTACCGCTCGTGTTTGTGACAAGCGGATGGGTGAAGAAAACCTATGAACGGGACGGCGTGGACACAAAAAATTTCGAGGTGATGCATATCGGTCTTGAAACCGATATTTTCAAACCGATTCCGAAGACCGACCAAAAAGTAAAGCTTATACGAAGGATGCTCGGGATTAAAAACGGCGAAGTGATGATTTTGACAGTCGGAGGCGATGTGACTTCGAAAGGCGCACAAGAAGTTCTTAAGGCGTTGAAAATTATCGACCAAGAATTTAAAAACTGGAAATACGTCTGCAAGGTGTGGGGTGGCGCGAGCGCCGATGACCACTATGAAAATGAGATGGCGCTCATAGAAGAGCTTGGCGATTCGAAGGATAAGGTAGTCTATCTTGAAGGATCGCTCTCGCACGATTTTATGCCGTATCTCTTGAACGCCGCGGATATCTACGCCGCGCCGAGCCGGCTCGAAGGGTATGGAATGATTCAGGTTGAAGCGCAGGGGTGCGGCATACCGGTTGTTTCCATTAACGAAATGGGACCGAAGGAAACAGTAATCCATGGAGAAACGGGGTTTCTCGCGAACGTCGGGGAGACGGTGGAGCTTATAGAAGAATGGGCGTACACGCACATGGGATTCGACGAAGATCGCAAAATTCAATTTGATAAGCCAAAAATTTTCGCCTACCGCGCGAACGTGGATGAGCTCGCGGATTATTTTCTGAAACTCATGACGAACGAGGATTTGCGGAAGAAAATGGGAGCCGCCGCGCGCGAGCACGCGGTTAGAAATTTTGAGTATCATAAGATCGCGAAAGACACGACCGACCTCATTAAGGAACGGCTAAAGTTAAAATAAAGAAAAGCGACCTCGCGTTGAGGTCGCTTGAGTGACTAAAGAGCTTGTTACTGCCCCGGGATTCGCGAAGCGGACATGCCGAGGAACGGATATTCCTCGTGTTCCCACATACCGAAGATTGCGAGGCCGTCTTTCGTGTGGGGACCCACAACTGTTCGGTCGCCTCCCGAATGGAGATCTCGACAGCGAACTCGATCCGTGTCGCTTCCGAGATACTTTCCCGTTTTCTCGTAGTAGAGGAATCGTTTCATGACCTCCTCAACTGCGAGAGGAACTTCGTAGCCGAGCGGTCGGCACCCGCGTTGCTCTCGGTAGTTCTTACCGAAAGAGTCCTTGACCGGATCAAGCGGCATGAGATACCAACGGAATTCACAGGTTTCAACCGTTGAAAATCTCTCCTCTCTCATGTAGGGAATCGGCGGGTCAAAGTGGAAACGCGGCTGACCCGAAGAAGGGAAAAGCTTGTAGAGGTGAAGAATGGTTAGCGGCTTCTTCTTGATCGACTTCAGGCCGAGAAAGGCGAAATGTGTTTGGGCGATGCAGTATCCTTTCCTAAGCTGGCAACGCGACATGAGGATGTCTTTCCCCCAGCTGAATTCGGGCGAATTCCTTGGAGCCTTGATGTGGTGTTGTTCAGCCCAGTCGTTCGCTCCGTAAACCCTTCCATCTCCCATCAGAACCCGGAGTTCCTCTTCCGTAAACGGCATATCTGCCTCCCTTGGGTGAGTTTGTTTTCTAGTTAGGAATACTAACTACGTTATATAAGATAAATTATTTTATGTCAATTAATTATGGGCGTGGGCGATTTCGTTGGGTACAAATTCTCATTGTCCGCAGGTATTAATCTTGTTAAGATTTTTGAAGATGGATAGAACCCTCTACCCCATTTATGCAATGCACTCCCTGCAGGGACTTGCTGGTTCCTTGGTGGGAGTATTTGTTCCGATCTATCTTTTAAAACTCGGAAATTCCTTGACCGATGTTTTTATATTCTATCTTTCTTATAGCGTTTTTAGCTTTCTCTCTTTTCTTTTGGCGAACCACGTTTCGAAGTGGCTGAGTCTTCGGAAAATAATACTTCTGAGCTACGTTTTTCTTTTTGTTTATATTATGTTTCTTATTCTGCTTGAAAGGGCAAATTTTCCGCTCATTATTTTGGCATTTCTCTATGGAATGTATACGGCCTTCTATTGGTTTTCGCTTCACAACCTTTTCGCCGAGCGTTCCGAGGATGAAACGATCGGGAGAAGCGTTGGAAAGCTTTTCGTGTTTCCAAAACTTGCCGCGCTCCTCGCTCCACTCATTGGCGGAGGGATCGCCGTTCTTTTCGGATTCAATTCGCTTATTGCTTCAGGAGCCGTTCTCTATTTCATTTCGCTTACCCCGCTTTTTCTTGTAAAGGAATTTCCAAGACCGCAGGCGTTTCGTTTTAGTAAGTTCAAGGAGTTTATAAAAAAATATCCCAGATATTTCGTGGTTGAGTTTGCGGATATTGTGAGATCGGAAACGGAAAATATCATCTGGCCTATCTTTATATTTCTGATATTTCGGAATGTTCTTTCTGTGGGCTCTGTCGGTTCACTCTCTGCCGCGGGCGCTGCGCTCTTTGCGATGGCCGTCGGTTCTTATTCCGACAGGATAAATAAAGCGTTTATTATGAAAGTTGGTGCTGTGGCGATGCTTGCGATCTGGATAATTCGTTTCCTCACGGAAAGCGAGCCGCTGTTCTATGCGCTAACGCTTCTTGCGGGATTTTTCGCGGCGCTTATTTTTATTCCCTTTAACTCCATCATTTATACTTTGGCAAGAGAAAACAATATTCGTGAGTTCATTGTGTTTCGCGAAATTCCTGTTACGCTCGCGCGCCTTTCCGTATATTCTCTTGCAATTCTTTTTGTTCTAAACATCAAGCTTTCTTTTCTCGTCGCGGCGACCTCAACGCTTATTTATTTCTTCTACAGAAAATAGAGAACCCTCCTTTGCCTCACGCATTCGTAGGCAAAAAGATACGCTCCCGCTGACCACGCTTGATACGGATTACTGTTGCCTATCGGTTTGCCGGTCTGGCCGTGTAGCCACTCGTGGAAACCTCCTCCTTCGCTAAAGCTTCGGAGGACACGGCCACCCTTAGTCATTAAACCCTGTGCTATAGCCGCATCACCGCCGATTTGCATATTTGCTTTGGCTAGCCGCTCTAATTCTCTTTTGGCTTTGCTGAATTTCCCCATTTTGACGAGCGCTGCTACGTAGAACCCTCCGATAAAAGGCCAGATGCCGCCGTTTAGGTATTCATAAGGTGTGCGCGAATCCGAGGTGGTAAAGTAGGAATGCCATTCCTTGTCGCCTGGTTTGATTGGCGGATAAATGGCTTTGCAGGGATACGGCCGATTGATTTTTTCTTTCTCAATGTAGCGGAGGATGTGTTCCGCGATTTTGGGAGTTGCAAGTCCCGTGACGATTGCAAGAAGATTTCCCAACGTGTCAAACCAATATTCCTCTTCGCGTTCGGTATCATGATTTTTCCAAATCCAGGGAAGATAGTATCCTCTCTTTTTATCGTAAAGCGAAAGATATTTTTCGATGTTGCCGTTTACGATTTTTCGGATGTGTTCTGCGAGTTTTCGCTCACCTTCGAGGCGAAGCGCGCCATAGTAGAGTGTGAGAGTGTTCAAAACGCGCCCATATTTGTGCGGGAAGGCGTCTTGCCAATCCATCGTGGGTTGTTGAACGGGTAACGTGTCTTCGTTCGGATCTTGATATTTTAGCCAGGTGAGCGCCCGTTCCCTATTTTTTTTGTATTGTTTTGCGAGCCGCGCGTCTCCGTAGGCGTTTTTGTAGATATGATGCCCGATCAAGTACCAAAGAGTTGAGTCAATAGAGTTATAGGTGACATCCGAGCGGCGGTCAGTGTTCCATGTGCCGACCGCGTTCGGAATTTGGCCAAGCTTTGATTGATGCGTCGAGAGAAGTTCTATGCTCCTCCGGAAGGGCGCTTTGAATTTTTCTTCAACGAGCGATGCTCCGAGAGAGGTAATCATGCTGTCGCGCGCCCATGTTGCTTCGTAGCCTCCGGGGAGCCCTGAGGCGTAGAATCCGCTCGGCTTTGCGCAATGCTCAAGAACGATTACCGCGTGCTTATACGCTTCTTCCGTGATTTTCATCCCTTACCTTTGGGAGATTGGAGCCAATCGAGTTCTCCGTCTGCGGATAACTCCCATTGCCTTTTGAACGCCTCTTTTTTGAGAGAAATCAACTTTTTCCTCCCAAGAAGAAATTTGATCTTCCAAAGGTGAGAGATCATGCTGTCGCCATTTTTGCGGCGCCTTGGTCTTCGACCGCGAGGCGTGCAAGGAGATAAGAAATGGTCGATTCTGCCCCTTGGTTCAGGTTAATCGCTTCCCGTCCCACGCCGTCATAGCAGCCGCCGGTTACTTCGTTATACACCATCTGTCCCAAGTGGTTTTTTCCGAGAAACCACTGGAACGCCTTGAAAGCGTCTTCGAGATAGCGCTTGTCTTTCGTGATTTTGTAGGCGGCAATTTTCGTCTCAACCATTGATGCGGCATCCTCCGGCTGCTGATCGTAGTATGCGCGCGTGTTGTATCTGAAATACCATCCGTTCTGGCCGATCGGCATGTAGTAATGAGGTCCGAAAGTAACGTTTGTGAGAAACTTGAGTGTTGCCTGCGCTGCGTGAAGATACTCCTTTCGCTTTGTGAGGTCGTATGCATAGAAAAGAGCCTCGGGAAGTTTGCTGTTTGAGTACGTAAGATTGTCTTCGGGCCATTGCCACTCGGGGGAAGCGTGGTTCCTGTAGAGGTCAAGTTCTCGCTTCGCAAGTTTCTCGAAAACAGTCCTTAGTTTCTTTTTCGGGGAACGCTTCAGATAGTGGTAAAGGCCTGTCATTGCAAATGCGGTTGCGCGCGGCGACTCGATAAGCGAAAGGTTCTTAAGCGCTTTTTGGAAAAGCGGGTCCGCAGCTTTCCGGATCTCTTTCGGGAGATTGCTTTCGGAAACTACGTATCCCAATGCCCACAGTGCGCGTCCCTGTACGTCTTCATCCGTGCTCCCATCTTTCTGCCCTTTCGAATTTATGATATTCGAAAAGCTTCCCGTCGGGCGTTGCGCGAATTTTATGAAACGAAGATAGGTCGTCATAAGAAGAATGACACCTGGGTTCGGATTCAGGATATAGGATTTCGCGGCAACGATGAGCGCGCGGGCATTGTCGTCCAAACTGTATCCATAGCGCTTTTCCGGCTTGCTGTATTTCGCGTGGTGGAGCACGCCGAAATTGTCGGTGAGCCGGACGAGATGATCGAGCTTGATCGCGGGAACTTTATCCTCTTCTGTTTCGAGGTCGGCAAATTTTTGATAGAGGTGGAAGTATTCGCTCGCGACGTTCGGCCAGATCATTTTTCTCGTGGATTCGTACGCCGCCTGGTTCATTGATTGCATCTGCTTTCCGTCGGAGAGGAGTGAAATGAGCGCTCGTGCGATCCCTTGAGAGCTTCGGAATTTCACAAGGAGCCCTGTTTCCCCGTCCACGATGAGGTGTTTCGCATAGGCCGTTTCGGTGCTTACTGCCGGGCGGCCGCATCCCAAGGCGTAGGAAAGCGTTCCGCTCACCGACTGGCGCGGGTTCAAGGTCGGTGAGAGGTAAATGTCGGTCGCTTTGAGGTAGGTGATGATTTCTTCAAGGGAGAGGTATTTATCGTAGAAGCGGACGTGGTCTTTAAGATTCAATCGCTCCACTTCGTCATACAAGAAATTCCTGTACCATTCTCCGTCGTTCCTTCTTACCACCGGGTGCGTAGCTCCGAGCACGAGATAAACGAGATTCGGAAATTGCTCGATTGCCTTGGGGAGCGCGCGTATCGCATACTCTATCCCTTTGTCGCGATTCAGCATTCCGAACGTTGCAAGCACCGTTTTTCCTTCAAGTCCGAGCTCCGCTTTATATTTGTCGCTCGACTCGAAAGTGGTTTCGGGAATACCGTGTGGAATAAGATGGATTTTCGACTTTGGAATTCCATATTCTCCCTCAAGCGTTTTTCTCGAAAGTTCGTTCATCACGACTATCGCTTTCGATTTTTCTCCGATGAACTGGACAAGATTTTTCGCAAAGTCGGGAGGGTCAGTAAGGACAGTGTGGAAAGTTGTGACGACCGGTTTTTTTACGACCTGAAGAAAAGGAATAAGGTAGTCGCCCCACTCCCCTCCGAAGATTCCGAATTCATGCTGGATGTTTACAAGTTTTATGCTTTCCTCTTTGTTGATTCTCTCCGCAAGGGTTACATAGTGATCAAGGCTTGTAGCGATAATTTGCTCCGAGGCCTTGTTGCCGTAGTTGTATATGCTTGTCGGGCTCTCGTTTACCGCGACCACCCGCGATTTTGTTGCGGGATTGAATTTTCTGTCGAGAGCGTTCGTGAGATCCTGCGTAAATGTGCCTATGCCGCACTCTCGGGGCGGATAGGTGCTCAAATATACGATTGCGTTATGTTGTTTACTGATTTTCCCCATGTTGGTGGCCAAGAGAAGGGTTTTGGAGATCATTTAGGAGTTCGTTGATCTTTAGTGATGCGACACAAATCCGCTTGTCCGTCGCTCCGTAATATATATATAGGTCGTCTCCGAAGACGGCAGTGCCAGTAGGGAAAACGACGTTGGCCACTTCGCCTTCAAAATTCTTCGTGTTGCCGACTTCCCATGGCTCAGTCGGCGAGAAAAGCGGTTGGTGGAGTTTGCCGATAACCTTTCGAGGATCATTAATGTCTAGAAGCATTGCGCCCGCCCTGTAAGCCCTTCCCCTGTTCGTTTCTTCTACGGCGTGGATTATACAAAGCCAGCCATCTTTCGTTTCAATTGGCGGCGCGCCACCGCCCACGTGGCGCGTTTCAAACCAGTGTTTGTTTTCCAGAACGACATATTCGGAAAGGTGCGAAAGATAATCTTTCCAGTAATCCGTACTTAGCTCAGCGAAATCTTTAAAAAAGAAAACTTGTATGTCCGGGAGAATTCGCTGGAGCATGGCGAATTTGCCGTTTATTCTTCTTGGAAATGGCACCGTGTCTTTGTGCCAAATTAAAACGTCTTCGCCGGCCGCTTCCCGGTAGAACGAAGAAAAGAGATAATACTGGTCTTTTAGCTTTGATTCTCCGAAAAGAGCTTCCGCGTCTTTATAAGTAATTTCCGGACTGATAATCCCCTTTTTGGTAAATTTTTTTAAACTTTTGCTCGTGGCGTATGCAGTGATAGCATTTTTACCGTCGTGCGCCACGTAGGTCATATAAAACGTTCCATCAATCTTCACGATCCTTGGATCTTCTATACCTCTCGATTCGTAATCGTATTCGGGAGAGAGTATCGGCTTATCCCAGCGCTCAACAATTTCCGTGGGACCTTTCAGTTTTGCGTAGCCAATCGAAGAAACACCGTCCTCGTTCACGGCGCGATAGAACATGTGTATATGCTTCTCGTCCTGCCAGACGCCAGGATTTAAAACAGCTCGTTTTTCAAAAAGATTTTTTGTTGGTTCAAGAATAACTCCCAGCTTTTTGATTTTCGGCATGACGGTTCGTCGTTCGAGCGATCGCTCAATCGAACTCTCTCATGATATCACCTCTCGTAGATCCCGACCAGCTCCGTCTTATCAACAGCGTGGTCCGCGATCGCCGCTTCGAGTTCCGCCTTCGTCGCTTGCTCCCCAAGCTCAAGTGCGGTATCGAGCGCGTAAAGTTTGAAGAAATAGCGGTGCGGTTTCTTGTCCGGCGGACAGGGACCGGTGTAACCCCCAATTCCGCGGTCGTTTAAGCCCTCGGTAGAGCCGGGCGGCTTGCTTTCCTGCTTTATCACCGTTGTTCTAGGGTTAATGTTCCAGGCGAGCCAGTGGGTAAAGATCCCGCGTGGCGCATCAGGGTCGTCCATAATAAGGGCTAAACTTTTAGCTTCCTCTGGAACATTTTGAATCAAAAGCTCCGGATTGATGTTCCCGCCATCGCACGTGAATTTTGAGGGAATTTTTTCGTTGTGGTTAAACGCGGAACTTGTAAGTAGCATTGGTGATTTTAATTTTTCGTTACTTGTGGGACGCAGAGCCGTGAATGCTCCAATGAGAAACACAATTATGACGATGGCTGCCACTGTTATTATAGCACCTCGTTTCATGTAACTTAAATTATATAAAACTTTTGAGTTCGCGGAGAATTTCTTTCGGTAGCGGATCACCTGCCTTTGTTCGTCCCGGATAGCGCCACGCAGAAATTATTTTTCGCTTTTGCCTCATATCCTGAATCATTACCCAGAGTTCATACGGATGTTTCTCGCTGCCAGCTGACTGCATCATGGCAACGGTTTTTGGCGCGATCCCCTTTTCTATTCTTTTGGGTAAATTAATTATTCTTTTTACTCTTGCTTCTGATAGTCCATAAAAACGCATCTTGGCGCGGCTGTGGGCGGTCCAGTAAAAACTTTTTTGACCTCTTATAATGGGCACAGACTTATTATAACAAGAAAAAGCCCGCGCCCTCCACAGTGGTGGAGACAACGCGGGTCTTTGAATATTTCCCGACCTCATTCTTACCCAGAGATGGTCTCGCCGTCGACCACCTTGTCGATTTCAACCCCGCTTTTGAGGGCTGTGAGCACTTCCCGTGCGACATCCGAAAGCGAGAGCATCGGTGGGAGTGGACGGGTGGCGCATTCGAAGAACGGGGTGTTGACCGCGGTTAGGGCGAGACGATGGATCTTTATCCCCCGCCCTTGTATCGCTGGATCTCGCCGCATCCACCTCACGAGTTCGTCTTGTCCCGCTTTTGCCGCGGCGTAGTGCCCAGCATAAAGCCACGGTGGACAAGTTTCGTTCGTGAGCCGCGTGATGGCGGAACTCACCACTACGAAACAGCCTCTAGGCAGGATGTGTTCGACCAACAACTGGAACACGTTCTGAAGCCCGTGGACATGCATTTCCCACTCGGCGACAAAACGTTCGTTTGAGATGAGGCTGAGCGGAATCTCAACCGTTCTCTCAAATTCTCCCGGAGGGCAATGCCCCACCGAGTAGATGATCGCGTCAAATGGTTTGCCGAAAGACCCATTCGTGACGAGATTCACGAGGTCCTTCCACTTCGTGACATCGACTTCCTTTCGGGACGGGGCGATGACGGAATTCTCTTGACTCTCGAGCAGGAGCGCGCGCTCAACGGCACTGCCAATTGAGCCATGAGCACCGAATATCAAGACTTTCACGAAGATTCTCCTTCCTAGATGTGCGAGTTGATAAAAATTACTGCTTCAATATTTTTAGCTAAAATATATCCAAAAGTCAAGAAGCGAGACGATTGATGCTTGCCCGATATTTGCAATATATGCAGTCTTCGGATTGTTTCGGCGGCGAATTGGAATCATAAACTTCTCTGGCTTTTTTTAATGTTTCCCCCATCCAGGAATTGTCTCCCGTCTGCGGTTCAACAAATATATCAAATGAAAGTACTGGTTCTCCCGAACCTCCGCCAGAGGTGGATCCGCCTTCGGCGGAAAATCCGTTCGCTTTGTTCACTCGCGCGAAAACAAAGTATCCGGTCGGCGAAACCTTAAAACCGTTCTGGCTTAAAAGCCATTGATAAATTTCCATCTGGCGTTTATAAGAATCATAAATTTGATGTTGTTTCGCTCCTGTCGCTTTATAATCCACCACCATTAATTCTTTATTTGGATTTATCCAAATGTCGTCAACCGCGCCATAGACCATGAAATCGGTGGGCTTGTGGTGATGCTGGACGCCGGTAAAATTATGCCGCCATTTCGCCATCTCCGGCGTATTGAACGGCACGGCGTCAATATTATATTTTTCCATTATCGGGTGGCGCGTGCCCTTCTCGCGATGGATGTCAAACTCTTGCTTTAGGAGATAATCTATAGCGTTATTGATGGTATAGGGCATCGGTGGTGGGCGTTTGATCCCATGTTTTACGTCCAACCAAAAGCAGCGTTGACACTCAATAAACAGATCTATTTTGGAACGTGAAAGTTTCTGCATAAGTTTCTATACTCTACTTCAAATCTTTGAGAAATGCGAGTGCGCCGTAGAGGCCGCCGAGATCGCCGAGGGATGCTTTTCTGATTGCGGGCATTGCCGGGAATCGCAGGATCTTTTTTAGGTGCTCGCGTACGCGCGGAATTGGGATCCCGATCTTTTTCATCATGGAGCCGCCGAGGACGATAACGTCGGGCGACCAGTGGACGATTGTGTTGTTTAACCCAACGGCAAGCAGGCGCGCGGTTTGATTCCAGATCTTTGGGTCAAGAATTTCGTGCGGTTTTTTGTGATATCGGTGTTCGAGCGCTTTTCCCGAGATCATGTCTTCGAGTGTCTTGGATAATCCCTTGTCAATTATCTGTCCTCCGGGTTCGAAACCGAAGGAATTCCTATCAATCTTCCCTTCCACGATGCGAGCGCCTCCTACGCCGGTGCTTATCGTAAGATAGGCAACTATTTTTCTCCCTTTTCCCGCACCGTAGATTACTTCTCCCATTCCCACGAGTGCTGAGTCGTTTTCAAGATACACCTTTGCTCGGAGCGTTTTCTCCAGCGCCTTTTTTAAATCCTTGTTTTTCCACTGCGGGAGATTTTGCGGAAAAATCTTTGTTCTTGCTTTATTGAACGGACCGGGAGTTCCGCCGATTGCAAGCGAGAATTTTTTCCCGTTCGCGAGTTCTCGCGCGGTTTTTCCGAAAAGTCCCATTGCTTCGCTGAATCTTTTCGGCGTCGGAACAATTTTTACCTTGCCGAACGATTTTCGGTTTCCGGATAGCGCAAGCCTCATTTTTGTGCCCCCGATGTCGAAGAGAAGGTACATGGATTAAGTTCGAATAAGTGCGTTCCAATCAGCCGAGAAGCGTTCAATTCCCTGATCGGTCAAGGAATGAGAAACATTGAAATCCTGCCAGCGTTTATTAAGATTGATGCTTTCATAAGGAATCGGCTTTAGATTTGGAGCATGGTAGATGTAGTTTTTGTCGGGCTGCGGTTTTCCCTCGCTTCCCCACTCTCTAAGAATCTTGAACGGCGAAGTGATAATATCCGATCCCAATTGAAGCGCATAGAGAAAGTGGTTGATGTTTCGGGCGCTTGCGGTTAAAACTTCGACATGGCCGTCGCCCGAACCGTACATCTTGAGAATGTTTTTGATAAGATCCATCCCATTCTCGCCTCGATCGTCGAGACGTCCCACGAAGGGTGATACGAAGGTCCGGCCTTTTTTTGCCCCGCGCGTCGCGGCGTAGACCGCGGAGGCCTGTTCCTGCGAAAAACAGAGTGTCATGTTGACGCGCAGTTCTTCGCGGACGGCCTGCTCCGCCGCTTTAAGTCCTTCTGTAGTTGTTGGAAACTTGATGTGCGCATTCGGGATCCAAGAAAACATTTCCCTTCCCTCACGAAGCATCTCTTCTGTGGTTGTAGATTTGTCGGCGTACACTTCAACCGAAACGGAACCATTTGGAATGAGCGTGGAAATTTCTTTGACCACCGTTTTATAGAAGTCGAGAATTTCTTCTTTGGCGAATGCTTGACCGCGCGCGAGCAGTTCTTTCGCGTCGGGGTTTTTTGCAATGAGCGTCGGATTAGTCGTTTGTCCGTCGAGAAATCCAAGGAGAGAAATCACCTCTTTTGTTTCCTTGGGATCCCCGCTGTCGAGGAATATTTTTGTCCGAAGCGGTCGTAATGCGTTCACATTTTAATGATAACGTGATTGGAGGTGCCCGCAAGTAGGAGGTGTTCGTTAATCCTCCTCGACTGCGTTTTTAATGATTTCAATGTTGCACGTATGATGTACTTTGCACCATGCTTCGCACTCCTCCGCTCTTTCTTTCTTGCGGTACTTCATGCCGCACTCGCCGCAGACGAATACTATTTCTCCTTTGTGTTTTTCTTCTCGTGTCATGAGGTGTTGCAAGTAAAAGAAATTCGCAGGATATCACGCGTGATTGCCGAGCCGCCGATAACCAAATTTCCTTAACTCTTCGACAAAAATGACGCTTGAGGCGATCACGATTGCGGTAAACCATTCCACCCAAAGGAGCGGGGTCGTATGAAGAATTTTATTCATAGCCGGATTATATACTGCGAACATCTGGAGGAGAATAACCATGAATGTTGCCGCGATGAGAAACTTATTAGAGAACGGGTTCATGCGGAATATTGATTTGTGATCCGATCTGCAGTTCCATGCGTTAAACCACTGGAAAACCGCAAGCGTAGTCAAGGACATCGTAAGAGCTTTCGCAAGGTCGGTTTTATAGAGAAGGCTGAATATAAGAAGCGTTCCAAGCATCATGGTAAGCGCCATTCCCGGCATTCGCTGAATCATAAGTTTATCAATAAGCAGCCGACCCGATTTTTCCGCCTTATGCCGGACGAGGTCGGTTTCTTTTGGCTCCATTGCCAAGCCGACATCAAGGAATGTGTCGGTTACGAGATTCAGCCAGATGATTTGTGCGGGAAGAAGCGGGAGAGGGTATTTCAAAAATATCGCAACGGTGATCGTGAGAAACTCCCCTGCGCTTGTTGAGAAAAGATACAGAATGACTTTTTTGATGGTTTTGTAGATATTTCTCCCCTCTTCAACCGCGGAGATTATGTTCCCGAAATTATCATCGAGGAGAACGATGTCGGAGGCCTCTTTTGCGACCTCCGTTCCAATTTTCCCCATCGCGATTCCGAGATCCGCTGCGACGAGCGAGGGTGCGTCGTTTACTCCGTCGCCCGTCATCGCGACGATCTCGCCGCGTCGTTTGTATCCGTTTATTATTTTGAGTTTATCCTCGGGCGTTACTCGCGCGAAAACGCTTATTTCGCTCAGTCGTTTTGATAATTGCTCCTCGGTGAGATTTTTGATTTCTTCTCCCGTGAGTATGCCGTTCTCGCCGCTCAAGATTCCTACTTCTTTTGCAACCGCGGTCGCAGTGATTTTGTGGTCCCCTGTTATCATTACGACGCGAATACCGGCTTCCTTCGCCATTTCGACCGCACGCTTAACCTCCGGCCGGATGGAGTCCGCAATGCCAAAGAGCCCTACAAAATTTAGGTTTTCGATCTCAAGATCGTCTGCTACCTCACCTTTTTTGAGAAGGGTTTCGTAGAAACTGAGCGCAACGACGCGAAGTCCGTTCTGTGACATCCGATGAAATGCGGTCTCTACTTCCGTCCTCATTTCCTTTGTGAAGGAAATGATTATCCCTCCCGATTCTTTACTGTCGGTCGGCACGACAAAAATTTTCTTTGAGAGAGAAAGAATTACTTCTGGCGCTCCGACTGCCACTACGAATTGCCGCGCGCGGGATCGACCGCCATCAAGGAATTCTCCCTCGAGACGATATGAGGCGAGATGATATTTTGTCCGATAATCAAATGGTTTCTCGCCGATCTTCGGCATTTCTTTTTCAAGTTCTTCCTTCTCAACCCCGGCTTTCCTTGCGAACACGAGCATCGCGGCCTCGGTTGGATCGCCGCCCACGATCCAAGTCTTGTTTTTCTCGGAAAAGCCGAGGCGGGCGTCGGAGGCAAGCGCACCTATTTTCGCCGCAAGGACAAGTTCGGGGTGATTTAGGGGATAAACGGCCTTACCTTTTATCCGTATCTCTCCCGTAGCGTCGTAGCCACTTCCTTGTACTTCAAATGTTTTTCCATTCACGAAAACTTGCTTTACTATCATCTCGTTTTTCGTGAGCGTTCCGGTCTTATCGACGGCGATTACCTTCGCCTGTCCGAGCGCTTCAACCGCGTGGAGCCGCTTTACGAGCGCATTCTTCTTTGCCATGCGTGAGACGCCGCTTGCGAGCACCACGGTAATCACGATCGGGAGCCCTTCAGGAATCACCGAGACGGCAAGCGATACCACGGTCGAAAACATTTCAGTTATCGAGTTCCCGTATGCAAGGCCGACTCCGAGAAGAAGCGCGGAGAGAACTGCGACGACGAGAACGATTATCTTTGAGAGATTGCGAATCTCCGTTTTGAGGGGAATTTCTGTGTCGATAAGCGCAATGCTTTGGCTGATTTTCCCGATCACCGAATTCAAGCCAGTTGCAACGACAATTGCTTTGCCATTTCCCCCCACGACGTAGGTTCCCTTGAAAATCATATTTATTTGATCGGGCGTGGGCAGTTCTTTTTTAAGAAGAGTCTTTTCTTCCTTGTGTACCGGCAACGATTCGCCGGTCAAGGTCGACTCGTCAACGCGCAGATTGTGGGCTTCGATGATTCGGGCATCGGCGGGTGTTCGCTCTCCTTCTTGAATGATGATTAGATCGCCCGGAACGACCTCGGTGTCTGGAATGATAAGCTCCTTTCCTTCGCGGACCACGACCGCCGCTGTTTTTGCGAGTTTCTGAAGGCTTGCGAGCGTGTTCTGCGCTCTTCCCTCCTGAATGCTCCCAACTATCGAATTAAAGACGACGACGAAAAGAATGACCGCGGCATCAACCGTTTTGCCGAGAAAAAAAACGACGATTCCCGCGCCGAGGAGCACGTAAATGAGCGGGCTCTGAAATTGCTGTAGGAAAATCGTAAAAAAAGATTCCGCTTTCCCGCGCGGAAGTTCATTTGGTCCGAAAGACCTTCGGCGCGATTTCGCCTCTTCTTCGCGAAGGCCGAGGCGAACATCAGACGAGAGTTCTTTTTCTATTTCTGGGAGAGAAAGCGTGTGCCAAGCGAGAGAGCGCATTTATGACTCTTGCGTAAGGTATTCCCGGAATTCCTGTTCGTAGATATCAATCAGCGTAAAAAGGAGGCTGAGGATAAGGGGGCCGATCAAAAACCCAAGCAGTCCGAAAAGGCGGATGCCTCCTACTGCGCTAAGGAGAATGAGGAACGGATGAATCTGGATATCTTTTCCGATAAGCTTTGGTTTCAGGAAGTTGTCGATGGAGCCGACGAGGATTACGGACCAGATAAGGAGCCCCAGCCCCCCCGCCATATTCCCTACGATAAAGAGATAGAGAGCTGCCGGAATGGGGATAAGCGTTGGGCCGAGTAATGGAATGAGTGAAGCGATAAA
>CAYHEU010000009.1:0-16030 GCA_964355785.1 uncultured Candidatus Saccharibacteria bacterium
GGCAGTACGCTCAAGGACTTGCTTCCATACTTTGATCATTTTGCGTTTTCGGCGCGCTCACGCTTTTAAAACGGAGCGCGCGTTAACCTATCTCCGGAAAGCTCAGTTTAGTTAATAAACATCAGCCCAACCGCGGCCTGGTTTGGTATAATGAAGACATGAACAACAAATATCTTTTGCCGGTCGCCATACTCGTTGCCGCCGTATTGCTCCTTATTGTCGGCGGGGGATTTATCTTCCCGTTTAAGTTGTATTATGTGAACAACAGCGGGGGAATCGCCATTGGCCAGACTATAAATATCTCGGGCATAAATATCACCCCGCTTGAGGTCCAGGATAGCCGGTGTCCGCCGCAAGTACAATGTATTATCGCCGGGTGGGTGTCGGTCGTAACTCAGCTATCAGGAAGCGTTAAGAAACAAACGTTAACGGTCACGGAGGGCAAGCCGGCGCAGATACCGGATACCAATATGGCGTTAACGGTCGGAGTTACTCCAAGCCCATCCTATGCGCCATCACTGAATCGCCAGCCCTGGCCGCCGCAGCTCAGCGAATACCGTTTCTTTTACAAGATTACCGAATCAAAATAGATCAGAATAAACAGAGCCATGAAAGCTCTGTTTTTGTTTTTATCATCATTACAGTTGACCTTGACTATTGTTTGTAGAGTATCGGCAGGAAGAATTTAACAATTCAATAAGGGAGGTGTGTGATGCGCGAAGGAGAAATTGTAAGTATTGACTGTCCAACTTGCCAGAGAAGGACAACTCATGTTGTCACTGATGTTGATGAAAGTCCACATTCTAAGACAGTCAAACTGCAATGTACCTGCTGTGACAATGAGAAAACAGTCAAATTCAAACAGAGGCCTGTTCTCACATAAACCCTCAAGTTGAGGGTATCGAACATCCCGACCAGTAATGGCCGGGCTTTTTTATTTCTACAGCCCTGTTTTGTTTCGCCAAAGGAGGTAGGATAATTTTCTCAACCTGGTATGATTAATCCACTGGTGTATACTTAACCTTAGAACGATCCGCCAATACGCCTGTCAAAACCAACCACACCTGGCGGAGATAGGTCTCTCCATACTCATGAGGGGCCTATTTTTATTTAAATTTTCCAACCTACTATTTCCGCACCGGCGAATACCCAAATTGGTGGAGGCGGCGCACAGGTCGCTAGAGAAGTATACGGCGGGACAATCTCCCCGAATAAAGAGGGAAACGTGGTATAATAGGGGTACAATAAATGCCTCTTTCACTCAAGCTCATCTTTGTTTTCTCCGCAATCGGCGTGCTTGACACGCTCTACCTTATCTACCACATGGTCAAAAAGACCGACGTGGCGTGCTGGTTTTTCCCCAGGGAGTGGTGTCGCAAAGTGCAGCACAGCCCGTGGAGCAAGACGCTCGGCGTTCCGAATTCCGTTGCGGGTCTCGCGATATATCTCCTCATTCTTACTCTCGGATTTTTCTATCTTCAGGGGTTAGTTCCTTTCCTCTCGCTCCAGATAATAATCGGCGTCGGTTTTCTTTTCTCGATGTACTTCACGTTCATTCAGGCATTCGTGCTCCGCGCCTTCTGCACGTGGTGCGTGATTTCGGCGATCAACTTTATCGTGATGGCGGCTGCGGCGTTTGTTCTTTGATTGCGACATAAAAAAGAGTTATACCGCAGCACAGATGTTTTTTATTTGAAAAAATCTGTGAGGTTTTGCTATACTAATTCCATGATAGATAACCCAATTAAAAAAATGGTTAGTCGTCGCGAAGGCGTGGTGCCGATTTTTATGATTATCGCCGTGATTGCGGTTGTTGCCGTCGCGGTCGGCGGCGCGTTCTACGTGAAAATGGCGCAAAAAAGTAAGGATACGGGCCAAGCGACAACTCGCGAGGCGGCATGTCCGGGCGATCGGGGAATTGCCTGCGAAGTTCCCAAAACACCCGTCTGTAAAGATGGTAAATGGATTTGCGTGGGACCTGCGGAGCCGAGCGGCATAATCGCGCCGGGAGTTTCCGGATCGGGCGGCACGGGTGGGGTTAAAGTCCCATCAAGCGGAGGCGGGAATCTTTCGGCGCCGGCGACCGGCGGAACTCAAGGATCGAATATAAAACAGCCCGCGACGATCCCTTCTTCGACAGGTGGTGCGATTCAGGAACCTGATTCGTCTGTAGGAACGAGTACGCCGGGCGAGCCCGCACCGGCCGTCGAGGTGCCTCCGCCTCCAGCGGAGAATATTGTAATTTACACCGACGACGGATTTTCGCCTTCGCCACTCACGATCAAAGTAGGGGAAACGGTGATGTTTAAAAATCAGGGTTCGCGCGGTATGTGGGTTGCGTCCGACCCGCATCCGACGCACACCGACGACCGCGATTTCGACGCCCACCGCGGTTTTGGCCCCGACGAAGTGTATTCCTACACGTTTACTGAAGCGGGGACATGGGGATACCATAACCATCTGAATCCGGGACTCCGCGGGAAGATTATCGTTCAGTAGTTCTGTGACGAAGAAGATCGGAAAAATATATTCTATGCTCTCCGAAAAAACATGGAGAGTTTTCATGTATCCGAAGAAAAGGAAGAGATGAAACCTATAACCAAGGTCGTATTCGCCATTGCCGGGTTGTTTCTTCTCGGTGCGTTTTATTTCTTGAGCGCGGACATCCTGAATTTTTTTGGGGGGCAAGAGCTCGTGAAAAACGCGGTCAAGAATATTGTTTCGAAGATTCCGATTGAGGAAATTAGAAAGGAGATTTCTGTGCCGCCGCCGCTTCGGGCGAAAACTGAAGCTCCGAAGGCGGCGCTCACCGTAGAGGGGGTAATCGAGGAAACAAACAGGCATCGAGCGGAAAATGACCTTCCGCCACTTGCGGAAAACACTCTCCTTATGAGTGCCGCATGGGTAAAAGTGAACGACATGTTTCTGCGCCAATATTTCGCGCACGAGTCGTGGGCGGGCGTGGGTCCCGGCGATCTTGCGGAGAACGCCGGATACGAATTTCTTGCGGTGGGGGAAAACCTCGCGCTCGGAAACTTTGCCGATGACAAGGAGCTTGTGCAGGCGTGGATGGATTCTCCGGGCCACCGCGCAAACATCCTGAACAACCGCTACATCGAAATCGGCGTTTCTGTGAAAAAAGGCACGTTTGAAGGAAGAACGACGTGGCTCGCCGTTCAGGAATTCGGGCTTCCGCTCTCCGTCTGCCCCGAGGTGAACGGCGCCACGAAAGGAGAGATCGATGCGAATCAGGCGGAACTCACAAATATGGAGGCGCAGCTGAACGCAAAACGCACAGAGCTCGAAAACACACCGAGGAGACCGAGAGATGAGTACAATCAGAAAGTGAAGGAATATAACGTGCTCGTCGAGGAGTACAATGCGCTTCTTCAAAAAACCAAGGCGTTGATTTTGGGCTACAACGCCGAGGTGCAGGCATTCAATGCATGCCTTAACGCCGCGTAGTCTTTGAAGAGTAGAAGAGGACAAGTATCAAGTACAATGTAGTACAATAACAATAATGGACGATAAAAGAATGCCAAAAACCGAGGAGGAGTTTAAAAAGGAACTTTCACCCCACGAATATCACGTGCTCTGCGAGAAAGGCACGGAACCCGCGTTTACGGGGAAATATTACAGGGAAAAAGCGAAAGGCATGTACAAATGCCGCGTGTGCGGGAGCGAGCTTTTCTCGTCCGAGGCAAAATTTGACTCCGAGAGCGGTTGGCCGAGTTTTACGAATCCCGCGAATCGTGAGAAAGTGGAATTCAAAGAAGACAGGAGCCACGGTATCACGCGCACCGAAGTTCTCTGCAAACGTTGCGGATCGCACCTGGGACACGTTTTTGACGACCTGCCCGAAACGTACCGTTCCGGTCGGGCGGGCGGGCCGAAAGAGAAAGGAGGAAAGCGCTATTGCATCAATTCAGTGTGTCTTGAACTTGAGAAAAAAGAGTGAGTAGCAAATAGACATTAGAAAGCAGGCGTTATCTTCTCTAATTCCCGTGAGAGGCGGGCAAGCACGCCTGTCCGCCTCAGGCGGAAATGGTAGAATAAGAAAGCCAAGGTCGAAAAATAAATTTACGAAATGGATTTTGGAGTGAATTACTTGGTGGTGCTCGTCGCGGCAATTGTGAACATGGCACTCGGTTCGTTGTGGTATTCACCCAGACTTTTTGGAGCGCAGTGGCTTCACGCGATGGGGTGGAGCGCGGAGGAGATGGATAGGAGGAAGAAAAAAGCGAAGAGCGCGTACATGGCGAGCATGGTTGCCTCGCTCGTCATGGCCTACGTGCTCGCGCTTTTTATAAAGAACCTTGATGCGAGGACGGCGCAGGAGGGCGCAATTATTGGCTTCTGGCTCTGGCTTGGGTTCGTGGTGACGACGGCCCTTGCGAGTGTGGCGTTTGAGGGGCGCTCGAAAACGGTTTACTACATCAATAGCGGTTATAATCTCGTGGCGCTCGTGATTATGGGCGCGCTTCTTGCGGGGTGGAGATAGAGAAGCTTATTAGAAGAAGAAAGAAATACTCTTTGTGATGAGGGGGAGTGCGTTTGGAGTTTTTTAGCGCGAAAAGGCGTAATAACCTCCATGAAAAAGACACTCTACACACCCCGCCCTTCTTTACAAAAACTCCCGCTGCGTGTAAGCTAATTCGCGGTACCTCTGCGCGTAGTTTTCCGTTTTCCCTTTATAAGGAGGAAGAATTGGGGAACAACTTCAGAAAGAGCGATGTTCTTGAGGTGAGAGAGAAAGGGAGCGATCTCCTTTTTCGTGCGAGGTTCGTTCGCTGCCGGAAAGGGGGAAAACCGGTTGTGAAGATCATTGACCCGCCAAGGAAGGGAAAGCTTCTCGAGCCGCACGAGTTCGTGATCGAAAGAAGGTCATCTTACTAACTCCGCGCCATAAGAAGAAAAATCATGCGCCGTCTCCGCAAGGAACGGCGTTTGTTTTTAAAAGAAAAAGCCGCCTGCGGTGGACCGCGGGCGGTGTGTTGCATCTTCAGGCGATGCGGTAGGGAACTTTGTTGGGCTTGAAACCCGCCCTTGAGCTGTAGATCGGCTCGAGGGTTTTATTGCGAGCCATAGACTCGAGGAGGGGGACGATAAGGTTTCCAGCGCGTATCGGCCTCATCCTCACGCCGAGGTCGTCCGCGTCCGCGCGGCCAAACTGGAGGAGAAGCTGTATGACCTGATCCTCGGCTGGGACACCGTAGTCCTCGATAAACGCATCCTTTCCGATCCGGCGGAGTGCGAGAGCGAGCCCGGCTACAACGATGCCGCCGACAATCACCTCTGCGAGGTTCGCCGCGAGGTTCCCCCAATAGATGGCGATCAAGGCCACGAACACCGTGAGGCAGAAAACGGTAAAGATACCCCATTTGTTTCTTGAAGCCACTGCGCTTCCTCCTTTCACCAAGGCAAAGGTTGTATTCTCAAAAAAATTCCCCAGAGGAATCTGCTGGAGAAAACTATGCAACAGCCTTTGGAAAAAGGCAAGACCGTCAGATGTGGCAGGTTTTGAGCCCCCGCTTTTCCAAATAGCGCTGGTGATATTCTTCCGCGCGGTAAAAGGGTTTTGCCGGAACGATATCCGTTACGACCGGCCGATCATACCTCTTTGATTTCTCAAGCTCCTCCTTTGACTTCTTCGCGATTTCTTCCTGTTCAGGTGTGTGAGTGAAGATCGCTGGGCGGTACTGAGTTCCCACGTCCGGGCCCTGACGGTTCGGCGTCGTGGGATCGTGATTCTCCCAGAAAATTTTGAGGAGCTCCTCGTAGGAAACTTCTTTGGGATCATATTTCATCTGCACCACTTCCGCGTGGCCAGTTCTGTTGGTGCAGACGTCTTCATAGGTCGGATTTTCGGTCGTGCCGCCCATGTAGCCCACCGCAGTATCCTTCACGCCTTTCGTATGGGCGAAAAGCTCCTCGACGCCCCAGAAGCACCCAGCGCCGAAGGTCGCGGTTTGCAGTGAACTTGTTCCAAAATTTTCATTGCTTATGTTCTTCTCCATAAAAGTTCATTATAGCGCGACAGCATTATATTTCAAAATTAAACGACTTCTCATCTCCATGGCCTTGGAATGAGAAGGAGGGTTTTGTAAAAAAGCCCCGTCCTAAACGGCACGGGGCGAGATGGGTTCGAGTTCTTCGTCTCGTCAGGGAGATATAGCTACTCCTATGCCGAAGACGAACTTCGTGTCTCGGTCCTCGATTGAGCTTGTCGGAACCGATACCTTGAGAAGGAAAGGAAGAGCGTGGTGTTTCGGTTGAGGTTCACTCCCAGGCCGACCTCGTAGCGTCCGGCGAAACCGGAGTCGTGGCCGAAGGGACCCCTGTTCCAAGAGAGCCAACCCTTCTCGCTTATGGTGAGTCGTGCGGTTGGCCGCCACTCGTGCCGTACTCCGGCGAGGACGTACTTGCCGGAGTTCGAGCCACTGTCACGTGTGACATGGATGTAGTCGGAGTGGAAGAATGGTGCGAGCGTTTGGTGCTCACCAATTCTCCTCTTCCACTGCACATCGAAGAAGGGTGTAATGATGTTGTTCTGCGACCCGTTGAAAAGCTCGTTGAGGTCGTAGTACGACACGCCCACCTTGACGTGCTTTCCCGTCCAGCCGACGGTATAGTCCACTTCCTTGCCGAAGTTCTTCTCGTGGTTGAAACCACTTGACCCCCAGAGCTCGGCGTAGAAGCCGTGCGGTAGCGAAACGTTGATTGACGACTGGACGACCGGCTCGTCGTGAGCGACTATCCCATGTTTCAGGATGTAGTCAGAGAACGTGTTCGTTGAGATAGAGAGTTTCACCTCGTGGGTGTCTGCGGTTGTTGCGGCCGTGAGTGTGGCGGAGAAGAGGAAGAGAAAGCCGTAGTTTGCCATCCTCCTTATCACCACCACGAAGGGGTTGATCGGGGGATAGTTCCTATGGCTCACAGAGTTCTCCTTTCGCTATGCAGAATCTTTCCTTCAGTTCAAGATTTGGAAGGTCTGCTGGAATTATAACACTTTACTTGCTATTTTGTCAAGTCACCTGTGAAAACTTTGAAAAGTAGGTTTCATAGTGATTTTATATCGGGAAATAAGGAATTTGCTGACCCCTGCCTACCGCCTGCCTGTCGGCAGATAGGACAGACAAGCGCTTGCCCGGCCGTAACTTTAGTGGAGGAGGGTCTCGGTCGGCGGAGCACTATCCTTTAAACTTTTCTATGTCCGACGGCAGCAATAATCTTGTCAAACTTACGTACTTCTGAATCCCGAGCGATGGTGCATGGGAAAATCCGACGTATTCCAGTTTCTTCCCCTTGTACTTGAGGTATTTGATCGCGGGTATTAAGTCGGTATCCGAACTTACGAGAATTGCCGTGTCATAAATATTATCCACTGCGCCGATGACGAGATCGGTGGCAATTTTTACATCAGTACCTTTTTCTCTAACCCGCCCGCCGTCGTAGAGAATTCTTCCAGGTTTCACCTTGAAGCCGTCGTGACTTTCCAATTTTGCAAGAAACTTCTGTTGCCCCCTCACCAGCTCTGCGCTTTTGGCGCTTCTGGCGCTTCTGTCAACGTTCCTAAAGATGCCCGTGTAGTATCGTTTTGAAATGCATATTCTGCCGTTCGTCAAAAAGTCAGCGAATTTTTTGAAATTAAAAATCACTCCCTTTGGGAATGAGATTTGAGGATCCTTGAGATAGCCGTAAAAGTTGCTCCCGTCTATGTAAATACATACCCGCTCAGTTGGCATAGCCGCATTATACCACCATAAAACAAAACTGCCCTTGCCCGAAGGCAGGAGCAGTGATCATATCACTTACCATGGTATGTCGGGCAGGTTAACTTGTCAAGCGCCCTGTGGAAAACTTTGGACGATAGATTTCATAGTGATTTTATAAGCAAAAATAAGTGATTGACTGCCTCGCTTGACCCGGGAATGGGAGTGATCCTATCTGTGGCGGCCGGGGCGGCAAACGGGATTACGCTTTGCGGCAGTGTCTATACTCCCTTGGGCAAGGTGATCTCTTCGTGGGGAAACGTGGCGCTACTTTCCACCGTCGCATTTCTCGCCGCGCTGGCCGGGTCGTTTGCCACCAGTCTTTACATCACGTGGCGCGAACGGCGTTTCATCCCGAGAACCATCGCATAGGACACACGATTGCCAAAAACAAGGTCGCAATAATAAATAAACCCCAGAGAGGGAGAGAGCCTGACCAACTCTCATTTTTTTTCAAGAAAAAGTCTATTGGGGCAGGGAATCTCACTGCTCGTTTCTGATTAAGTCAAGCTTCTTTTCTCGCCGCCAACTCTTGATCTCGGCTTCACGATGTCTTGCTTTCGCAAGTGTTTTAAAAGTTTCTGAATAGAGTAATTTTACAGGTCTTCGGATTTTCGTGTAATGCGCGCCTCGTTTTGAATCATTGTGTTGACCTAATCTTTTCTTAAGATTATTGGTGCAACCAACGTAAAGGGATTTATCGGCGCATTTTAAAATATAGACGAAATAATTCATATAAAAATGATTGTAAATAATTGATTTAAATCGTCTCTAAATCCAATATTTGATCAATTTTTATCTGTTTCACGAAATCGGGGACGTGGCTTACGAGAACCATTGCCCCTTCGTAGCGGTCGAGCGCTTTTGCGATAACAGGAATGTGGCGGAAGTTAATGTGGTTCGTGGGTTCGTCGAGAATAAGGAGCCCGGGGCGGAGAAGCGCGAGTCTTGCGAAGGCGACGAGCCCTTTCTGGCCCTCGGAGAGCGAGCCGATCCTGGTTTTTAAAATTTCTGCATCGAGAAGAAATCCCGCCGCGCATGACCGGAGTTCCTGTTCTGTTCCTTCTTTCGTCGCATCCGCAAGTGTTTTATATACGGTTTCGTTAAAGTCCAACGTTGAAAAATCCTGCCGGTAGTAGCCGATGCGTACGCCGAGAGTAACATTTTCGCCTTTCGCGTGGCCGGTCGCGAGTGTTTCAAGGAGCGTAGTTTTCCCAATGCCGTTCGGGCCGGCGAGAAGCAGGCGCTCTTTTTTCTTGAGCGTCACATTTACCTTTTTCACGACAGGTTTGTGTCCCCGCATAATAGAAACGGAGTTCAGTTCAAGGATTCGCCCGCTCAAATCTTCTTGGCAGGGAATTAAAAAATTCCTGATGGTTTTGTCCTCGCGGCGGACCTCGACGATGTCGCCTTCAAGTTCCTCGATCTTTTCTTTCATCTTCCGCGCGACATCGCGCATGTGGCCGCCTTTTTGCGCGAAAAAGCCTGCCTGCTCTTTGCGATGTTGGATATCTTTTTCGAGGCGAACGTTTTTCATCCGTTCTCGCTCAAGACGCGCCTGGATTTCTTTCACCACGTCAAAATAGTCTCCGGTATACTGTTCGATCTTGTGGGTAAAAAGGTCGAGATAGAGCACGCCGTGCGTAAAGGAGTTTAAAAAATCCGCGTCGTGGGAGATTACGATGCATGTTTTTGGATAGTCGATCAAGAACTGGGTAAGGTGGGCGATGCCTTGCTTGTCTAAATTATTCGTCGGTTCATCGAGTAAAAGTATATCGGGGTCCTGGATCAAGGCCTGCGCGAGAAGCAGCCGCGCCTGCTGGCCTCCGGAAAGTTTATTTAATATTTTGTCGTATGGAACCGTGAGATGAACAACTTCTAAAACTTTTTTCATTCGCGGCTCGATATCGTAGATTTTTTCCGTAAACCCCGTTAGAT
This sequence comes from uncultured Candidatus Saccharibacteria bacterium, assembly GCA_964355785.1. Taxonomy (GTDB): domain Bacteria; phylum Patescibacteriota; class Minisyncoccia; order UBA6257; family 2-01-FULL-56-20; genus CAYHEU01. The sequence goes on from CAYHEU010000009.1 coordinate 9,711, forward strand.
TCCCGCCCCGAAGAGAGGGGATTTTGTTTAGCTTTGGCGAAATATGCCTTTCGTCTCCGGCTTGAAAGTTAGAATTTTGAGAATCTAACGGGGTAAACGCTTTCTCAAAAAATTCCTTTACCGTGAGCTCCATTTCGTCGCGCGGGATGACTTGGCGCGAGGTCGCCATCGTGAGGCCATTCGTGACTGTTACGGCGCCAGATTCTGATTTTAAGCTGCCCATGATTAATTGGAAGATCGTGCTTTTGCCTGCGCCATTCTGTCCCATGAGGGTGATTTTTGATCCTTCGCGCACGGAAAAATCCGCCTCACTCAAGATGGGCTTCTTCCCGTATTCAAATGAAACCTTGTTAAACCTAAGGATGACTTCGCTGTTTGGCATATTATTTTTTAGCTTTAATGATGTTCAGAATTTCTTTGATCTTTTCCACGCTCTTGGGATCGCTAATTGAGATGGCAATCGCGCTCTCATTCATTTTTTTTATTATTCCCATTTTTTCTTTGAGCGTCGTTTTGCCCAGAAGATCGCTTTTTGAAAGAAACAGATACTCGGGTTTCTCGAGCAGTTCTTCGTTGTAGGCGGCCAATTCCTTGCGGATCGTCTTATAATCTTTTTCGGGATCGAGGGATTCAACGGAGATAAAATGAAAAAGAATGCGAGTCCGTTCGATGTGGCGCAGGAATTTAATGCCCAAGCCGCGGCCTTGAGATGAGCCTTCAATGAGCCCGGGGATGTCAGCAAGAATCAATTCGTAATATGCGCCGAGGTTCGGTTCGAGTGTTGTAAAAGCGTAATTTGCCACCTTGCTTTTCGCGTTGGTGAGTGCGTTCAGCATGCTCGATTTGCCGGCGTTCGGAAGACCGACGAAGCCGACGTCCGCGATGAGTTTGAGTTCGAGCCTTAATTCAAAACTTTCGCCCGGACGTCCTCCTTGGGATTGTGTGGGCGAAGTATTGCGGGAGGAGCGGAAATGAAAGTTGCCGCGTCCGCCGATGCCGCCCTGCGCGAGAAGGATCTCTCCGCCGATCTTTTCTACGGAAGTTTTGTTTCCATTCGTGAGATTATGGATCACGGTTCCCGCGGGCAATTTTAATATTAGGTCTCTCCCGTCGCGTCCGTCGCGGAATTGTCCACGGCCATCACGACCATTTTCCGCTTCGAATTCCTTTTTGAAGCGGAACTGCTGGAGCGCGCTTATGTCCGATATGCAAACGGCGTACACATTCCCGCCCCTGCCGCCCGAAACGCCCGTTGGCCCGAGGCTTCTAAGGTTTGTATTAAAAGCCACAGCGCCTTTTCCGCCCGATCCCGCTGAAATTTTAATTTTGATATCGTCGATAAGCATCGGTTTTTTTAGAATCCTACACTAGTAAAGAATTTAACGCCACCGTATTATTGAGATGTATGCCCCGTAGGAAATGGAGAGAAAATATAAAATATTTTCGAGCCGATGACCAAAATATAAGTATCATGTATACTGCACTAGCTATTTATTTAAAGGTCCGGCTTGATATAACGAAAAATATTTAATTTCCTACGGGGTATGCGCAAAGCAGACGAACTTAGGAAACGGGATCACGGTCCGGTCTATCTCACCGAAGAAGGATTTAAGCAACTTGAGGAAAAACTTGCACGCCTCAAACTAGCACTGCCAGGCCTTATTGAGGAGACTCAGCGGACAGCCGCATATGGCGATCGGTCAGAAAATGCCGAATACAAAGAAGCAAAATCAACCTTGCGCCGAACGAATTGGCAGATTTTAAGTATTCAAGATCAAATTAAGCGAGTCGCGATAATCGCCTTAGGTCCGAATACGTCTCACAGAGTAGAGCTTGGTTCTACTGTTGTGCTGAAGGCCGAAGGCCCCGAGTCCTTCGGGGATACTCAGGATCTACGATATTCCCGAGGGACAGACGGAACAGAGAAAATTTTCCAGATCCTTGGTTCGCGCGAAACCGATCCTGCGCGGGGTCGCATCTCGCATCAGTCGCCGCTCGGCGCCGCCCTTATTGGCCACGCGAAAGGGGATATCGTCACGATCCAAACCGGTAGCGGCTCTCGAACGTATCATATCCTTGAAATCCGATGATCCCCGGAATCCGAACAGTTCTATGTTACTCACTGCAGGCCTATCTCAAGGTGGCACGTTCGCGCTGGTGCGCTCAGTACCTCCTCGCCTGCGCTCGTCGGCCGGCCGACTCGAGTTAGAACCTTAACGGTTCAAGTCCCGTAAGGCGATTTCAGGTAGTTTTGTCTTATCATCTCGACGCGTTTCAAGCGCCGAAAGAATGATGAAACCGAATAGAAAAGAAACTATGCGTGGACTATTTGCCAGAGTAAGAAAATTGTAATATAAACATATCACCATGAACAACTTTAAAAAGGGCGGTTTTCGACATGGGGGTGGCAGATCTGGCGGACGCCCAAAATTCGGTGGTAAATTTGGAGGCGGGAGAGACGGAGGCAATAGGTCTGGAGGACGCATAGAGCTTTTCCCGGCGGTATGTTCCGAGTGTAGAAAGAATTGCGAAGTCCCTTTCCGACCTACGGGCGATAAGCCGGTCTACTGCCGTGACTGTTTTGGCAAACAAAGGCACGTACCAGGACGCAATTCTAATGGCGCCGATGGTCCGCGCGCAGATTTCCGAAGAGATGCTGTTCCCCAACGCGAACATCAACCTGAATATGCAAGACCGCAAAACGATGGGGGAATCAATGCGCTTAAGAGGCAACTTGATTCACTTGAATCAAAGGCGAATCGTATCCTTGAACTCGTAAGTAAAAAGCCGGAAGCTCCAGCTTCTGTCGCCCCGATTGTAAAAATCGCTCCTCAAGTAGTAAAAGTAACAAAGGCAAAAGTCCCCGCTCGCAAAGCCGTGACGAAGGGGAAGAAGTAAAATTCTCGAGCGGGATAACTCATTGAGTCTGAAACTCTCAGAGTCGAACGACCTATCACGAGTTGGCCCCTCGTCGTCCCGCAATCTGTGGGACTCGTTCGGTGTGATTGATTTACTAAGCTCGACCTATCTCAAGGTTTTTGTCCCTCGGCGCAAAACGCCTCGGGACGATTGAAAATCCGAAATTTTCTAATGTGCACCTCGGAAAACATTCCTCGGTGTGATTGATTTTCTAAGCTCATACTTCGCTAAGAAAATCTAATCAGCTGGGAGGGAAGGAATCGAACCTTCATGCCGCGGTTCAGAGCCGCGTATCCTACCGTTAGATGACCTCCCAATTACTTTTATTTTTTGTGGGCTATTAGGAAGACCCTCTCCTTCGCTAAAGCTACGGCGGGCAAGCCGGCAAAATATAGAAAATGCATACATATCTTACGCGTGTGCTATAATTATTTCAATGGCGAGGAATATTCAGGCACTCAATATTGAGATTGAAAAACAGCTTTTGAAGTCGCTTGAGGAGGTTTCGATTATCAACCTCGTTGATCTTTTTGTCGAGTATTCCTACGTATCACGGGCGTCCGACATTCATATTGAACCTGCGGCAGACCGCGTGCGGGTGCGCTTCCGCGTGGACGGTGTGCTCCACGACATTTTCGAAAAAATCTCGATCTCGAAGGAACTTCAGCCGGAGATCGTGAGCCGCGTGAAAGTCCTCTCGGGACTTCGCACGGACGAGCACAACCTTCCGCAGGACGGGCGTTTCAAGGCGAAGATCGAAGGACTCGGAAATGCCGATGTTCGGGTTTCGATCGCTCCCACGTTTTACGGAGAGAACATCATTATGAGGATTCTCGCGGAAACGGAAAATTTTACGATCGACGATCTTGGGTTCAATCCCAAAGACCTTGAGCGGGTGAAACGGGCGATCAAAAAACCTTATGGGATGATTCTCGCGAACGGCCCCACCGGCTCGGGGAAATCCACGACACTCTACACGATTTTGAAGAAGATCAACGATCCCGGCGTCTCGATCATCACCATCGAAGATCCGATCGAATATTCTCTTGATGGAACGACGCAGATCCAGGTGAACACGCAGGTTGGGCTCACGTTCGCGAACGGCCTCCGCTCAATTCTGCGGCAAGATCCGAATATCATTATGGTCGGAGAGATCCGCGATTCGGAAACCGCGGGCATTGCGGTCAATGCTGCCTTGACCGGCCACCTCTTGCTTTCCACGCTCCACACGAATGATGCGGCAACGACGTTTCCGCGGCTCATCGATATGGGTGTTCCGCCATTTCTTGTGGCGTCAACGGTGAATATCGTAATGGGACAGCGGCTCGTGCGCATGATGTGCCAGAACTGTAAGGCGGAACGCACCTTGACCGCAGAGGAACTTAAAAGTTTGGCGGAAATTCTTCCTGTGATCGGGGATTATAAAGCGAAAACCTTCTATGAGGGAAAAGGATGCGCGCGTTGCGGGAAGACGGGTTACCAGGGACGGATCGGCATCCGCGAGGTTTTGGAGGTGAACGACGAGGTCCGTGAGCTCATTATGAATCGTGCGAACGCGAATCAGATTAAGGAATTAGCCGTGAAGAACGGGATGACGACGATGCTCCAGGATGGTATCCAGAAAGCGCTCAAAGGAATTACTTCACTTGAAGAGGTGATACGCATCATTCATGAGTAGTTTTAAGGCTTCTGCCCTCGGCATTTTCCAGCATCTGCCGATTCAGGAGCAGATTAATTTCGCGCGGCACCTTTCGATCACGATCAAGGCGGGACTTCCGATTTTTGAAGGGTTAAAGATCATCCGCAAGCAGACGACCTCAAAGAAATTCGGGCGGGTCATCGATCGGTTGATTATCGACATCAATAACGGGCAGACGCTCGCGGACGGTTTGGCGCGCCATGGGTGGATGTTCGGGGAGTTTTTCATCAACGTTATCAGGATTGGAGAGGCGAGCGGGACCTTGGCCGAGAACCTTCTCTATCTCGCGGATGAGCTCAAGAAAAGCAAAGATTTGAAATCAAAAATCCGGTCGGCGTTGATTTACCCGGCGGTGATCTTGGTTGCGACGGTGGGCATCGTGGGGCTCCTTGTCTTCGTAATTTTCCCGAAGGTGCTCCCGATTTTTACGAGCTTGAGGATTGAGCTCCCGATCACCACAAAGATTTTGATCGCGGTTTCGCAGTTTCTGATTCACTACTGGCCATGGGTTTTGGTCGGGACGCTTTCGTTTGTAATCATTTTCCGACTCCTTCTTCTCCTCGAAGGATTCCGTTTTATATTTCATCGGCTCATACTTGTCGTGCCCATCCTTTCATCGCTCGCGATCCACGTGAATATGGCGAACTTTACGCGCGTGATGGCGGTGCTCCTCAAAAGCGGCGTGCGGATCGTCGAGGCCGTGAATATTACCGCAAAGACATTCACAAATCTTGTCTACAAAAAAGCGATGCTCGAAGCTGCGCTCCAGATCCAGAAAGGGGAACAGCTTGCGCAGTCGCTCACGCGGAGAAAGCGGCTTTTCCCGCCGCTTCTTGCAAGCATGATTGAAATCGGAGAAAACACGGGAAACCTCCAGGACAATCTTTTCTACCTTTCGGAGTACTACACGGAGGAAGTGAATGTTTCCGTGAGAAACCTCACGACCCTCCTCGAACCGTTGATGCTTCTCGTGATGGGGCTTATCGTAGGGTTTATTGCGCTTTCGATCATCACTCCGATCTACGAGATTACCTCAAGTCTCAAAGTATAAAGATATGGAAGGCAAAACTTCATTCGCTTCCCCGCAGGGGTTCACGCTCATTGAACTTGTGATTGTGATGGCGATTGTTTCGATAATTCTTACGTGGGGGCTCGTGGTGAGCTTGAATGCCTACCGGCAGGCGGTGCTCTCCGGAGAACGCGATAAGATTGTGAGTATCTTGAAGAAAGCGCGAAGCAGGGCTTTAAGCAATGTGCACGAGCTCGCGCACGGTGTCTATATTGACGCCACAGGCTACACGCTTTTCGAGGGGAGCTCGTACGCGAGCCGTAACGCTTCGCTCGACGAAGTGTTTCCAAAGTCTCCCGGACTTACTCTCGGCGGGATTTCGGAGGTGGTCTTGAGTCCGCTTGCCGCAACTTCGACGGCATCGGGGAGCGTTTCGATAGGAAACGGAACCAGCAATTTCAATATTTTTATAAACTATGAAGGAAGAGTTGCGTGGTAAGAAAAATACTGGGCAAAGCGTAATCGAGATTTTGGTTGCGCTCGCGCTTCTTGCGATCGGTCTTGTCGCGGCGATCATCGTCGTCTTCGGCGGGCAGTCGCTCTCCATCGATACGCGACAAAACCAAAAGGCGATTGCGGTTGCGCGGGAGAATCTTGAACGGGCGGAAGACGAGGCACGGCAGGATTTCCACG
>CAYHEU010000010.1:0-14789 GCA_964355785.1 uncultured Candidatus Saccharibacteria bacterium
AGGGCCAAAATGCTTTTTGAGTTCCGTGTCTGTGCCAGAAATAAGAGAATTGCCATTTTTTATATAAGTAATGAGCGCTAGTTTACCTTTCATATCAACGGCGTTGATTAAAAGATTAAGCCGGGCAATCTCTACGGCTTGCTCGTCCAAATCCACCCCATAGAGGTTATTCATGATAATTGATACCTTAGTCATCTCGTCGCCGGCCGCGCCGAGTTGCCTATATTTATCATTCAATACCTCAAGAGCTTTTATAAGGAACGAACCAGAACCGCACGCTGGGTCAAGCACCTTGATTTTAAGGAGTTCATTAACCGTTTTACACTTGTCCAAAACGGGTTTTAATGCATGTTTTACTATGTAATCCACAATAAATGCAGGGGTGTAATAAATGCCGTGCTCCTTACGTTTACCCGCGTCTTTGTCTAGGGTTACGCCCTTTTTTGATTTTGATAGGCGATGACCGAGATAGTTTTCATAAACTGTTCCCAAAACATCCGCCGGCATGGCCTTAAAATCGTATTCGTAATACCCCTCTTTACCGTGGAGTATCTTGATTGCTTTTTCTGTGGCACCGCCGTATTCCTCCCATTTTTCAAATGGGTGTTGCTGAAATAGGTTGGAATTATATATCTCATCAAATTCTCTAAACTTGCCTACCATTGATTCATAAAGCGGCACCTCGTTTTTCTGCTTACTCGCCTCCCACTGCCGCAAGAGCGGCACGAGCGTTGGCGGCTCCACGCCGCGATCCTCGGCAACACGGATAAAAATTAGACGATCCAGCAATTTCTGGACGCCTTCGTCCAAGAGATCACCTTTTATTTTTGGGTTCCATGACGACAGGGCTTCAGTTAAAATTTTTCTGCATTCATCAAGGTCCTTATAAAGCGTGTCGCTCACGGGCACACGTTGAAATTTCTTACCGATTTTTTCCGCGTAGGCATCAAGAGCATTTTTAGCAAACGCTGATTTTGATAGGAGCTGTAGTCGGTCAAATTCCACAATATAATCGGTAAAGGGGATATCGAACAACAATTTATTAGCCAATGAGCTTTTGATATCTTGTGTATTGAAAACAAGGAGCCGCTCAAAGTTCGTGAGTGCTGCCCATGCGACACCCTTATTCCAAGAGTAACGGATAGCTTGACGCGCCCACTTCTCGTCGTGAATATTTACTTTTGCTGATTTTGCTTCAAGATAAAATTTTGGCCACTCGTTGAGATAAAAACCGTAATCCACTTGGCCGGCAGATTTGACATGTTCTTCCGAAGAAACCTCTTCCCTGTCCTGAACGTCCCAACCGAGAGCCCCAAAAAGCGGGAGAATAAAAACTCTTTTTATGTCTTCTTCGCTGTATTTTTTGAGTCCTCCGGACAATAACTCGTCTTGCCATTTTTTTACTAGCGCCCCAATCCGATTCCTCGCAGCTACTTCATCCATATTTTAATAATACCGAAAACAGCGACAAATTACACTTGTTTTGCCGAGATGGGGGAATTTCACTACTCACTCGCTTCGCTCGCTCCGTTTTAAAAACCCTCGGTTTTTAACATCCTCGCTTCGCTCGGTTTTCCTACACGCCTGCCTGCCGGTAGGCAGGGAGGGAACCCGGTGGCTTTCCCTCCGACCCACCCTTCGTTCAATTCTCGCCAATAAATAAATGTAGCCCCTCGTCTCCTTCGACTTCGCTCAGGATCGCTCGGGGCACTGAATTTGGCGAAACAAAAATCTCTGAACTTTTGTCCAGAGATTTTTGTGCCAAATTCGTGGAGATGGCGAGAATTGAACTCGCGTCTAAGGATAATATCGCTGAACCTTCTACGAGCGTAGACCGATTAGATCGGACGAAACGATTCTTGGTTTTCGTTCCCGCCTACGAATCACTCGGCGGGACTTAGCCTCCTTGTATAAGACCAGTGTTAATCTAAGAGACACAGATTAGCCGATCCCGGCTTAAGCGTAAGCTAGAGCCGGACTTCCAACTTTAGAGTTGGCAGTTAATGTTTGGTGTGAGTTTTACGAGTTCACGCTCGGCTCGCCAGCACAGGATTTATCCTTATCGAAGCCGGTCATCCCCGTATTCAGTTGTCGGGGACATTATACCTCTAAATTCAGAAAAAATCAAGTGAGGCGTCATAAGGTCCGAATAGTTTTTATTTGACACAGATTTTCGCCCGTGGCATAGTGCGATGAGTATTACTTTTCACAACAAGGAGGTGGTCTGCGTGCAAAAAACTGTTCGGCAGAGCCCTGAACGGTTCCCCGCTTATTCTATCGTTCCCGACGGGTGCATCAATCTTCCCTGCGTGGTGGTCGCGTTCAAGGAAAAGATGGACCATTGCAGACACCGCCGGATATACCGGCATGTGGAGTTCTACGCGAGCGTAGGACAAGCCCAGAGAACTCTCACTCCATCCAAATGGGAATACCTCCTGATCTTAAAAAGGATCGGAGACGAGTACGAGGTGGTGGAGGAACATGGCGACCCTCATTACCAGATACGCTGGGAAACTGAAGGAAGCCACCCTAAATACAAGAGGAGCTGATACCGGTCAGCTCCATTTTTATTTTCCAGTCATAGCAGTTGATTTTGTTCCTGGTTATGCTATGGATTAATTAGTATATCTAAAATCTAACACTAATAAGGGGAGGATTTATGCCTCGATGGATTACCCTCTCAGCAACTCGTTTTGTGTTCTGCCCTGAATGTGGCCAGCATGGATTCATCATGTCCCCGGACGGCAAAAGAAGTCCGATCATTATGTCTAAAGAGGCAGCTGTCACTCTTATAGACACCGGCCGACGTTACGGCTATGTTGCCGAAAGCGAACTTCCGGAACTGTTTTTAGAAGTTGAGACCTCTCATCTTCTGGAGAAAAACAGCGACATAAGACGAGTAAGCCCCTCTCCCTGCAGCAGCTTTAATATTGTGCGCAACCTCTATTACATGGATGGCAAGGAGGTGAATTATCTCCTGTGGGATGATTGTTCCGAGGAGGCTCTGAACGAAACCATCAACTGAGCTTACGAAGTTTTTATTTTAAGGCCGGAAAATCCATACACCCGGCCTTTTTTTGTTATCATTGCTTCAAGTGAAGAAATCAGGTTCTTTCAATGTTGCGGTGAACGCGCCGCGTTCGGTCGCGGAGAAGGCGATACGAGTGAGCAAAAATCTCCGGAAGCGGGGGGCGCTTTTTACGCTCGACGGGAAGAAACACTATCCTCACATTACCGTCTATATGACGGAGTTCCCTTTGAAAAACGTACCGGAAGTAATCATCCGCCTCAAAAAAATTTTCTCAAACGTGAGATCATTCCACATGAAATCCCTTGAGTATCACCAAGGGGCGACCGGCTATGTTGACGTAAGTTTCAAACAAGCGCGCATGATTGCGCGACTCCAGAAACTCATCGTGAAAACGCTGAATCCTCTCCGCGAGGGACTTGTGCGGAAGGCGGATATGAAAAAATTACACGCACTTTCAAAACGGGAACGGCACAACATCAAGCGTTATGGCTACAGAAGCATCGCGCCGAATTACCGGCCGCATCTCACGTTCACGCGCCTTCAAAAAAGAAAATGGGGCATGGATGTTCTCGCGGACATCCCCCAAAAAGATTTTTCTTTCATTGCCCGCGAGATGGTGCTCCTCCGCGCGGGAAAGCACGGAACGGGAAGGGAAGTGGTAAAGCGGTTTCGCCTTCGTGCGCGTTGACCCAGGTTATCCTCGCGTGGTATAAGCAAAGCGGCTATTTGGTTTCTTAACCTATTTCCGTCCACATAAGGAGGACAGGGAAGTGGAGCAGAAGATAATTCCTTCCGCCGCGTATTTCAAGGCTTGCGAAATCTGCGGGGTGCACGGGCACGTTGTTTCCTCATGCGGCCGCAAGAGCGGGGAATTTTGTTCGAAAGAGCTGGGGCTTCGTGCGCTCGAGGAGGGCATAGAGCGCGGGTATATTCTCGGCGAAGAAGTTCACGAGCTTCGGAGACAGATTCTCGCCTCTTCACTCTACCGCACAGATGCGGACACGGACTTTCTTACGAAACTCATGATGACCTCCTGCGACATTCTCCGGGACATCACAAGGGAGGCGAAACGCCTTGCGAAGAAGCGGGGCAAGAAAGGATCGAAGAAGAGCGATCAATGCGCCCCCACAGAGTGGGTGATGTAACGTGAGTCGCAAGCTCCAATAAGCCCCCGTCTCTCAGACGAGGGGCTTTTTTATTTTTCCACTCGCATCTCCCGTTCATGCGCGCGTTTTTTTAACACTTCCCGCTTGTCGCGCTTTTTTCTGCTCTTTGCGAGGCCGAGTTCAATTTTTATGAGGCCGTTTTTGAGATACGCGAGAAGGGGGACAAGCGCGAGCCCCTTTTCATGGAGTTTCCCCGTGAGCGACTTTATTTCCGATTGGTGAAGAAGAAGACGGCGCGTACGCTTCGGATCGTAATCTTCCGGCGCGTTTTTCGGCTGGTAGGGAGGAATATCAGCGTTCAAGAGCCACGCTTCGCCGCCGCGAATTACCGCATGACTTCCCGAAAGATTCACGCGGCTCTCTTTCGCGCTTTTTACCTCCGTGCCCAAAAGTTCAATTCCCGCTTCAAAAGTTTCTAAAACCTCGTAGTCGAATCGAGCTCGGCGATTTTCTGAAAGAATTTTCACCCCGTGAGCAAAACTGCGACAGCAATTTCGTCTTTAATGCTATGCAGTGTTTTTTTAATCAAGACCTTTGCCCATTCTCCAAAAGGACTTTTCATATGATGAGAAATTGAATTAAAGCAATCGCAGGTTTGTTACGGGGTTCACTGTTTCATTATACCGCGCCTGTCTTTGCTGATATAATTAATTTTGGAGCAAAAAAAAGACGGCGGTTGGGGATGGTTCCTTATTGGAGGGAGTAGGTAGAAATTTGAGGGGGCGGGAGGAAGGTCTTCTTGCACAAGGTGATTCGTGGCCCCCACTGTCCTTGAAACCGAGAGGAGTTTAACCCCCGTTCTCCAAAGCCGGAGAGGATAACCGCCGTAAATCCGTCTGATTTAACCATAGCGCCCGATGCCGATGCTGTGAAGTGCATAACATGAAGGAAAAAATAGCGAAAATACTAGGGAGTTTCACCCACGGGAACGTGCGCGCCGAAGTTTTTGTGCCGGAGAATCCGGCATTCGGCCACTACTCGACAAATCTTGCTCTGAAACTTGCAGGGGAGAAGCGCAGGAAGCCGCTCGAGCTTGCGGAAGAGTTTGTCCCGAAAATTCTAGGGCAGGATAACAAGAAGCTCTTTCAAGAAGTCGAAGCGGCGCCGCCCGGGTTTATTAATTTTTGGATTACGCCGCACGCGCTCCAGGAAGAGTTCGCGGGCGTTTTGGAGGTGGGAGAAAAATATGGAAAGAGCGCGGAGGGAAAAGGAAAAAAGGTGATCGTGGAGTATTCGTCCGTGAACGTTGCGAAGCCGATGCACGTGGGACATCTGCGCTCGACCATTATCGGGGACGCGCTCGCGAACCTCTATGAGTTTTTGGGGTATAAAGTTCTTCGGTGGAATTATATCGGCGACTGGGGAACGCAATTCGGGAAGCTCATCGCCGCATACAAACTATGGGGGAAGAAAAGCGAGGTGGAGAAACGACCCATCAAAGCACTCCTCTCGCTCTACGTGAGGTTCAGCAAGGAAGAAAAAGCTCGGCCGGAACTTTCAAATAGCGGCCGGGAGGAATTCCGGAAACTCGAAGCTGGCGACTCCGAGAATAGAAAGCTCTGGGAGTGGTTCAGGAGAGAGTCGCTCAAGGAGTTTAGAGAAATCTACGCGCGTTTGGGGGTGAAATTTGATGAGATCATCGGCGAAAGTTTTTATGAAAAACGGTTTCCTTCCCTGATCGAAGAACTTCTCAAAAAAAGGATTGCGAAGACAAGCGAGGGATCTCTTATTATTCCATTTGGAGACCAGAAGCTTCCGCCGGCGCTCATCCAGAAGTCGGACGGCGCGAGTTTGTATTTCACGCGCGAACTCGCGACCCTTAAAGATAGAATTACGCGCCACAAGGCGGAGAAAATTCTCTACGTCGTTGCAAACCAGCAATCGCTCCACTTTGAGCAGCTCTTCGCCGCGGCAAAGCTCCTTGGATGGAACGGCGCCGAGCTCCACCATGTGAAGTTCGGTCTCGTGCTCGGCGAGGGCAAAAAGAAGTTCGCGACGCGCGAGGGGCGGATGATCCCGCTCGAAGACCTTATGGAAAAAATAGTGAAGCTTGCTCGCCGTGTCGTCCAAAGGAAAAATTCGAAACTCCCGGCGAAGCAGAAGCAGGCGATCGCGGAGGCGGTTGGCATCGGCGCTCTGAAGTACAATGATCTCAAAGAGAACAGGAATTCCGACATTGTATTCGACTGGGATCGCATGCTTGATTTCTCGGGGAATAGCGCCCCGTATCTCCAGTATACGTATGCCCGCCTCGCAGGAATCGGGAGAAAGGCAGGAAAAATGGGTAAATTTGACCTGCGGCTTCTCGAAGAGGAGCCGGAGCTCAGGATCATCCGCCACATTTTTGAGTTTCCCCACGTACTCTCCGATGCCGTGCGCATGAATCTTACAAACGGGATTGCGCTCTATCTTTATGAACTTGCGAATTTTGTGAACCGATTTTATGAATCAACGCCGATCATAAAGGACGAATATGCTCTCCGCCGGAACGCAAGGCGAAAACTTATCGAAGCGGCGATGGGTGTCCTCGAACGGGGGCTCCGGATTCTGGGAGTGAAAGCCTTGAAAAGAATTTAGACGATCTCTTGCACCGTTTGGCACGTTACGCGTTTTTTCTTATGATGGAGAGACACACGCACAAATAACTTATGTCGCACCGCACACGCTATTCGTCCGAAGGGTTTGTTAAAGGAGAATTCAATCTCCCTGAAGTCGAGAAAAAAATTCTCTCGTTTTGGAGATCGAATCAGACGTTTGAGAGAAGCTTAGAGCGCCGGAAAGGGAAGAAAAAGTTCGTATTCTACGAAGGGCCTCCCTATGCGAACGGGAAACCGGGGATTCATCACGTGCTCGCGAGAATCTATAAAGACATAATTCTCCGCTACAAAACAATGCGCGGATATCTTGTGCCGCGGAAGGCGGGCTGGGACACGCACGGGCTTCCGGTTGAAATCGCCGCGGAGAAAGCGCTCGGCCTCAAGTCAAAGCGCGATATCGAAAAATTCGGCGTCGAGAAATTCAACGAGAAGGCAAAGGAAGCCGTCTGGATCTACAAGGACGAGTGGGAAAGGCTTACCGAGCGGATCGGCTACTGGCTTGACCTCAAGAGCGCGTACGTCACCTACAAGAGCGACTATATCGAAACGCTCTGGTGGATACTGAAGCGGTTGTGGGAGAAAAAACTTCTCTACCGCGGACACAAGGTGATCTCGTGGTGCCCACGGTGCGGTACCTCACTCTCATCTCATGAGCTTGCCCAAGGATACAAGGAGATGGTGGACCAGTCGGTCTATGTGAAGTTCAAGCTTGACAAGCAAGGCGCTAAGCGTTTAACGCTCGGCGATAGACCGGTATATGTTTTGTCTTGGACCACGACACCATGGACTTTGCCCGGCAACGTAGCACTCGCGGTAGGAAAGGATATCAAGTACGCTATGGTGCTTATCGAAAAAACCTCAGAAGTGCTAGTTGTCGCTACCGAATTAATGACAAAAATATTCGGTGAATTATTGGGCAAAGGGGCTCAGTTATACGGCAAAGTTTTAAGAGGTAAAGACCTCGTCGGTCTTGAATACGAACCACTTTTCGATATCCCAGCGCTCAAAAACGAGAACTCTTATAAAATATACGCTGCCGATTTTGTGACGACAACCGACGGTACGGGCGTGGTGCACACCGCCGTGATGTATGGGGAAGATGACTACAAGCTTGGCCTCAAAGTTGGACTGCCTCAGCACCACACGGTTGACGAGAGCGGCAAATTCACGAAGGAAGTAAGGGGACTCGCTGGCCTTTTTGTGAAGAGCAAAGAAACCGAAGAAAAAATCTTCTCCCACCTTGAGAAACAAAAGAATCTCTTAAAGATCGAACCCTATACGCACGAATACCCACTCTGCTGGAGATGTGAGACGCCAACATTGTATTACGCGCGCGATTCGTGGTTCATTGCGATGAGCAAGCTCCGCGCAAAGCTCCTTCAAAACAATAAGAAGATAAATTGGGTCCCCGCGTACCTCAAAGAGGGCAGATTCGGCGAGTGGCTCCGCGAAGCGAAAGAATGGAACCTATCGCGCGAGCGGTATTGGGGCGTACCGCTTCCGATCTGGAAATGCAGAAAATGCGGACACGAGGATGTTATTGGAAGTTTCGATGAGTTGAGCAGCAAGATCCCCCAGGACAATGCATTTTATTTCGTGCGGCACGGCGAAGCTACTAGTAATATAGACGGCATCTGCGGCCCTCCTCGGGATACAAAAAAATATACTTCACGATTGACCAAGAAAGGGATACGGCAAGTGGAACAGCTCGCCGCTTCCCTTAAGAATAAAAAAATAGACCTTATCGTTTCCTCTCCGCTTCATCGCACGAAGCAAACCGCTTCCATTTTGGGCAAAGCGACCGGCGCGAAAGTTATCTGTCGTGAGGGCCTTCGCGATATCGACCCGGGAATTTTCCAGGGGAAGTCGATAGAAACTTCCAACGCTTATTTCAAGGACGAGCTCGAAAAATTTGTGAAGCCGTCGCCCGAAGGAGAAAGCCGGAACGATGCAAAGCGGAGAATGTGGAACGTATTTCTCTCTCTGAACCGCGAGTATCAAAACAAAAGGATAATAATAGTAGGGCACGGTGATCCACTCTGGATGCTGAAGGGCGTGCTCGAGGGGTTGAGCAATGAAAAGATGCTCGATCTTCCGTATCCTCAAAATGGCGCACTCTATGGTTTTGCGTGGAAGAATTTGCCCAGGGACGGAGAAGGAAACACTGATTTTCACAGGCCGTATGTGGATGAGATTGCGGTGCGTTGCGAGAAATGCGGGGGCGGCGCGAAGCGCGTGCCCGAAGTGGTTGACGTGTGGTTCGACTCCGGCGCGATGCCATTCGCTCAAGGCCATTGGCCTTTCGCTCAAAATCAAAAATCAAAAATCAAAGATCAAAAAGTATTACTGCCGAGAGAGTACCCCGCCGACTATATCGCGGAAGGAATGGACCAAACGCGAGGATGGTTCTACACGCTCCTCGCGGTTGCAACCGCTCTTGGCTACGAAGCGCCCTACAAGAACGTGGTTTCGCTCGGGCTTATCAACGATAAATTCGGGCGTAAGATGTCGAAGTCCAAAGGAAACGTCGTGGAACCATTTACGGTCATCGACAAGTATGGCGCTGACGCGGTGCGTTGGTATTTTTATACGGTAAATCCTCCGGGCGAGACGAAAAATTTTGACGAGCAGGAACTGCAGAAAACGTTCCGGCAATTTCATCTTATCCTCTGGAACTCTCTTGTTTTTTGGAAAACGTATGCCCTGAAAAAATCGGATCTCAAATTTAAAATCTCGGACCCTAAAAATTTGTTGGACAAGTGGATCCTTGCGCGACTTAATGAAGTTACAGAGGCGGCCACGAGGAATTTGGAAAACTACGAGATACGAGATGCGGCGCTCGCGATCGGGAGCTTCATCGACGATCTTTCGAGGTGGTATATCAGGAGGTCGCGGAGGAGATTCCAGCCCGCCCGCCGCAGTTTCGGCGAAAAGGGGAGAGAGGGGAACCAAAGAGATTACCGTGAGGCATCGGCAACTTTAGGGTTTGTGATCCGTGAGACGGCGAAGCTCGTCGCTCCCTTTACTCCGTTCTTTGCGGAGGCGATCTTCAGTTCCTTTGGGAAAGAATCGGTGCATCTTGCGGACTGGCCGACCCTTCGATCTCGCTCGGGGCGCACAACGCGCGAGGCAGAAAGAAAATTGCTCAAAGGGATGACCGAGGTACGGCGTATAGCCAGCATTGTTTTGGCCAAGCGGGCGGAAGCGGGGATCAAAGTGAGGCAGCCGCTCGGGAAATTAGTGCTTGGAACGAAGAATTCAGAACTCAAGAAAGACAAACGACTTCTCCAAATTCTCGCCGATGAGGTGAATGTGAAATCGGTCGTATTCGATAAAAAACTTAAGGAGAATATCGGGCTCGATCTTATGATCACCCCCGAGCTTAAAGCGGAGGGGATCCTTCGCGAGCTCGTGCGGGCGGTGCAGGACCTGCGGCAGGGAGCCGGGTTCTCGCCGAAGGACAAAATAATTGTGATGGCGGAACTTCCGAAAACCGCGAGGGCGGCTCTTGAGAGATATGAAAAACTTTTCCTGGACGAGGTGGGAGCGAGATTTATTGAATACAAGCGGTCAGATAAATTCAAAGCTGAGATAGCCATGAAAATTGAGGGCGAGGATGCGTGGCTTGCGGTGCGAAAAACATAGAGAGCGCGGAAAAAGAATTCTCGAATAAAAAAGAGGCGAACCCGCTGGGTCCGCCCTTGTTCTTCTTGATGTTCCTCAGAGTAGCTTCCAGGGTGCCATATCCATCTTTTTCGGATCGAATGGCGCCGAGGACCAGCAGAGCATCACCGCGGCCGACTCGAGGATCGACTTCGCGTCCTTCATCTCCCCGAAGTTATCAAAGATGAAACTGAAGGCGTGGGCTACGCCGGGCAGGATCTCAATCACCACCGTCGTTTCATCGACGTCCATGACCTCCACTCCCGTTGACCGCCATTCGGGGAATACTCTGCGCGTTGCGAGGCACGCCTTGCCCTTCAGGATGTGGAACCGCTCGGCCTTATCCAGGTGATAGTGATTCCCGAGCGGATCCGGGTGGTAAATGCGGAATCCCTGCCAGGAGTGCTTGGGGAAGTTCAGTTCGTAGATCGTCCGGCGGTGATCGTGGGCGACTATGGGTAATTGCAGGGAGCCGAGGTAGAACGGAGGAATCTCCTCCATTGGGATCACGAACGGCTTTCCGGCGGTTTCCGCTTTCTCCGTGGTTTCCACTATGCCCTCCGAGATGTTCGAGGTTGAGGGAAAAAAGACGTTGTTCTTCGCTGAGATATATTCTACGGATATGGAATATCGTGTCAACCCCGTAACATTCCCGCGATTGCTTTCACACAATTCTTCGATGCTACCACATTAAAATAATGAATATCCACAAAGGTTTGTCAGAAGAACATTCCACGTCGTTAAAGAACGAATTGCCATCGTGGGAATGTTAACGGGGCAATAAAAAAGCGGTGCACGGAAATTTCCGCGTGCACCGCAAGAGGGTTGTTGCTGCTCCTCAGCAGAGGATCTGGATCAGGTCCAACTCAGCGAGGGCGAGGAACGTTGTGCTGATCGCGCACTCCTCGTAGACCTTCCCGCTCATGATGAGTTTCATCCACTCGCCGAGGGGGATCAAGACCATCTTCAGGTGCTCGGTCTTGTCGAGCTTCGAGGGACCTTGCCGTATGGGCAGCGCGAATTCCCCGAGGAAAGGGTAGCAACGCTGCGTGGATTGCCGGGTGCTCACAGGAAGCCCGTGCTCGCTCGCGAGCGGCCTCGCGCGCACGAGCTTGATGCCGGCTTCCTCCTCGAACTCGCGGAGGCCGCAGGCGGCCATGCGCTCCATCACGGAAGAGATGTCCATCTCTGTCTTGGAGGGGACCCCCGAAGGCGGGACGAGGGAGATGACTTCCGCCCCGTGCTTGAACTCACCCACGATAGGGACGAGATTGTCGGGAAGCAGGGTGAAGACCGTCGCCCAGTTCTTGCCGACGTTTCGGAAGCCCGTGTAGGGCTTGCCGTTCGGCTGCTTGAGGAAGACCACCTCATTCTTCGGAGCGAAGCGGAGTTCTCCCTTCTGCTCGTCCGTCAGGGGGCTCTCCATGTAATCCCTGAGATCCATCGGGGGCTTCACGTGCGGCCAGGGACGGACGCCCATGTCCGCGAGGACCTTGTAGACGTTCTCGGCGTTCACTACCGGAAATCCCCACTTCTTTTCTATGTCCAATCAACACCTCCTTGTTGGAAATTGTCTGTAAGATCGCCCTACAAACGCTTCGGATATTCTACATTTTTAATTGTTTTTGTCAAGTTCTTGTGAGAAATAAAAAGCCGTGGCGCGGGTGCGCACACGGCGTCTCTTCAGAAGAAGAGGTGTCGGAGTTTTGTCTCGAGTTCCCCATAGGTCATCGGGGTTGCCGCGATCACGGGCTGGGAGAAGGGGGTCGCCGGCATTCTGTGCTTGTCGGTCACGATGCCCCCCGCCTTCCTCACGATGAGTATTGAGGCGGCGGTGTCCGACGGCGTCGGTCCCGGGTGGATGTATCCCGCGATCCTTCCCGTTGCGAGCCACATCATAGATGCGGTGCAGCAGACCCTGATCTGCGGGAGGAGCGAGATCTTGTCAAGGACCCCGAAGACCTTTCTTGTGAGCGGCGGATCGAGCTTGTTGTGATCCGTCCAGACGGAAGAGCTCTTGAGGTCGGCGTAGGTGCCGACATGGATCCGCCGCCGGTTCTCGAGGTTCCAGCTCACTTGCCATGCCGGTTCCGAGTGCGAGGCGCAGAAGAGCATCTTGAGCGCGGGGAGGCATACGACGCCCGCTTCGGGAATGCCGTCTCGAAGCAGGGCGATTGAGACTCCCCAGAAGACGTCGCCGTGAAAGCAGTTCACGGTCCCATCCAATGCATCCACGCACCAGCCGCTTGTGCCGGGTTTCGGCTCACCGGACTCTTCCGAGGCATATGGGATCCTGGGGAATCGCTCCTCAAGGATCTTGCGTAGGACCTCGTCGGAAGCATAGTCCATGTTGATCACAAAGTCGCGCATAGACATCTTCGTCTTTACAGCACTCGTGCGGCGGCGGTTGAGTTCCCTCCCGGCGAGCCTTGCCGCCTCGAGCATCGTCTTGAGAAGAGGATCCTTAAGGGCCGGAAATAACATGCACGCCTCCTGTTTAGAACCTCGGTTGAAAATCAAAATTGTGCGGTTTGTGTGCCGCACTTCTTTTAACTTAAAAATACGGGTTAGTCAAGCGGTTAGAGCGCGATTCCCACTTTCCGTTTCACCTCCGCGATTTTTCGGGCAGCAATTTTTGCTGCCCGCCCTGAGCCCTGTCGAAGGGTTTGTCGAAGCAATGCATGGTGTGTAAGTAGTGTTTTTTTCTTGTCGCGGAAGTCGGCGAAATGGCCGGAGATTAATTCTGTGAGTTCGGACTTGAATTCCGAGTACGTTTTGCCGGAGAATTTCTTTTCCAATTTTTGTATTGTTTCACCGGCGAGGGAAGAATAGATGGTAAGGAGGTTGCTCATCCCGGGTTTCTTTTTTACGTCATATTTGACTTCGGACTCGGAATCCGTAACCGCGCGCATTATTTTTGCTTTTGTTTCTTGCGGCGAATCGTCGAGGAAAAGGCAACCTTCGGGCTGGGACTTGGACATTTTCTTTTCTGGGTTTTTCAAACTCATCACGCGGGGGGCTCCGGTATGAAGCGGTTGCGGTTCTATAAAAATTTTTCCGAATTTGGCGTTGAACTTTCTTGCCAGGGTGCGCGTAAGTTCAAGGTGTTGGTCTTGGTCGTTCCCGACAGGCACGAATTTCGTGTCGTAAAGGAGAATATCTGAAGCCATGAGGGTAGGATAAGTTAAAAGTCCGGCATTGGTACTTTCCTTTTCGTCTTCCGATTTTTCTTTGAACTGTGTCATTCGGCGCAATTCGCCGATAGGCGTAATTGTATTAAAAATCCATGCCAATTCGCTGTGAGCGGGAATTTGCGATTGCAAGAAAATAACCGATTTCTTGGGGTCCAATCCTGCGGCCAAATAATCCGCCGTGAGTTCTAAGATCTGCTTAGATTTTTCTTTCGGATCAAATTCTTCGGTTAAGGAATGTAGATCGGCGAGAAAAAAGAAACACTCATATTTGTCGGAGTTTTGCAGCTCAACGAAATTCTTGAGCGCGCCCAAATAATTCCCGATATGGAGCCGTCCTGTGGGTTGAATTCCTGAAACGAGAATTGGCTTTGACATTTTATGGTTTGCTAAGAAGTAGTACGCCGATCGTTATCGCGAGAAAAGCAATTATTAGAACTATTTTGCAGATAATACCAGAGTAATAACGACCTGGAAACTCCTTTTTATATCCTGGCCGTTCGTAAATAGATGAGAAATTGTATTTTAGCTTAATCGAATAATATAGATCATACGTCAGAGTTATGGTGGCAAGCAGAAATGACAGAGAAATTTTTATCCTTACAACAAACAGGTTTAAATCAAATAGCCACGGAGGTAAGAGCCAAATAATTATGACAAATATGATAAACCACTTGTAAAGCTGCCCTCGCTTTTTCACTTGTCCTCCCACGGGATCCATATTCTATTTTATAAATTTTTTTAAATCTCAATCACGACTGGTAATATCATAGGGCGTCGGCGGGTTTTATTATAAAGGAATTGCCCGATTTGGTCGCGGATCAGGGTTTTCAAATAATCCGGTTCGAGCGGCTGATAATTGGGGAGGCGTGAGATGAGCCCGCGGAGGCGCTTCCTGATCTCCTCCAGGATATCCTGGTTTTCTTTGATGTGGATGAATCCGCGCGAGATGATGTCGGGGCTTTTAAGAAGCCGGCCGTGGTTTCTGTCAATCGTCGCGATGATCACGACCATCCCTTCCTGCGCGAGGTTTCTCCTGTCCCGAAGCACAACCTCTTCGACGTCGCCCACGCCCAAGCCGTCCACCATCACGTAGAAGGCGGGAACGTCCTCGCGCGTCACGCGGAAATCATTTTTTGTA
>CAYHEU010000011.1:0-14387 GCA_964355785.1 uncultured Candidatus Saccharibacteria bacterium
AAGGAGACGCTCAATTCTTCAAATGTCTTCTGGAGATTTCCCGATGCCTCCGCCGATTTCACAAGATTCACGAAAACCGGGGAAAAATATCTCGGGTAGCGGCTGAACGCCTCATAGAACGGGCGCCCCTTGACCAAATTATCCCGCACTTCGAGAAGTAAATTCTTCATTGCGGGATTGTCGAAATCAACGATCAGAATATTGATCGCCGAGAGAAGATCGGTTCCCACTTGGAGCATGAGCGAAAGATATTTCGTAAGAAATATCTTGTCAGCGATCTTGATCCCCCCAAAAAGCCGCCGCCTGCCAAGCCTTACTTCTTTGACCGGCGTTACCGAGATAGGCCCGAGTTCCCGCCCCGCAAGATAGCGGAGCACACCGTTCGTGCTGTCCGCATCAACTTCCCCTTCTGTTACTTTGCCGGTTTTATCAACGGCAACATAGTAATAAAGCATATTGCGTGTTATTCTCTTATAACTCTTAACACTTCTTCGATTGTCGTTACCGCGAGCTCCACCTTCTCGAGGCCGTCCTCAAACATCGGTTTCATGCCCTCTTTCTGGGCCTCGTCGCGCAGGCGTTCCGCGTTGAAATCCGACTCCGCAATCAACTTTCTTATTTTATCAGTAACCTCCAAAACCTCAAAAATGCCGATTCTTCCGTGGTATCCGGTAAAGTTACAGGAGGAACAACCCTTGCCACGATAGAGCACCTTGGGCATTCTAAAGTTTTTCGTATCGACATTCAGCTGTTTCAATTGCTCCCGAATCGCGCTCTCAAGCTCAGGACCCGGGGGGTAGGAATATACGCAGCTCTGGCAATTTTTTCGGACAAGCCGCTGGGCAATGACCGCGTTCAAGACGGAGGAGAGGAGAAACGCCGGGACTTTGAGATCAAGAAGGCGCGGCACGGCGGTCGGCGCGTCGTTTGTGTGGAGGCAAGAAAGAATAAGGTGGCCTGTCAAGGCCGCCTGCACGGCAATATCGGCAGTTTCGCCGTCTCTCACCTCCCCCACCATCACGATATTCGGATCCTGGCGGAGAATTGCCCGCAAGCTCGAGGCAAACGTGATTCCCGCCTGCGGATTAACCTGCGTTTGGTTCACGTAACGCATGTTGTACTCGATCGGATCTTCGGTTGTGACAATATTTACCTCCGGCCGGTTCAGAATGTTCATGAGCGAGTAAAGCGTCGTAGTTTTACCGGAACCGGTGGGACCGCAGGAAAGCATCATTCCGTACGACCGCTGGAGGTTCCTTATCACAACTTGCGCGGTCGCGGGAGACATTCCGAGCTCCTCAAGCGACATCGGTTTCTGGGTCGCCTCGAGGAGGCGCATCTCGACCTTCTCGCCGTAGAAGGTCGGGATCGAGGAGACCCTCATGTCGACAACTTGGCTCACGATGCGGTAGCGAAAGCGCCCGTCCTGCGGCTTATAGTGTTCGTCGAGCTTCAGGGCCGCGAGGAGTTTCACGCGCGCAATGAGCGCGGAGTGGATAACTTTCGGGATGCGCATGATTTCGTAGAGAATGCCGTCAATGCGGTAGCGGATGAGCGTTGCGTCCTCCAAAATTTCTACGTGGATGTCCGACGCGCGGGAGGCAATGGCGTAAGAAATTATGTTGTCGACGATCGCAACGATCGGGAGCTGGGAGGCCGCTTCTTCGATCGTTTTCGACTGGCTCACGAGTGATGCCTGAATCTGCTCTTCGATAATTTTTTTGAAATCCTTCGCCGTCTGAAGTCCGTAGATCGAAAAACCGCGGTTTAAATCCTCGGGAGTCGCGAGAAACGGCCTCACCTTGGCGCCGAGGTGCTGCGTTAGGAATCGTATCGTTTCGAGATCGCTCGGATCCGCCATCGCGACCTCATACGTCCCCGTCTCCCCTTTTCTAAATACAATGATCTGGCGCTGGCGCGCGATTTCTTCGCTGATAAGCCGCACCACTTCCTCATCCACCTCCCGGTTGTTCAAATCCGCAAGCTCAACTCCCAGAAAATCCGCGATAAGCTTGTTTAAATAGTAGGAATCGGCGATTTTCTGAGAAACAAGCACGTCCGCCAAGTTCTGGTTTTTCCGGTCCGCTTCCGTAGCAAGCGCATCGAATTTCTCGGCAGTAATAAGCCCGGCCTGCATAAGTTCTTTTTTAAGTTGTAGGAGAGGAATAGGAAGACGCATTATATATTTTGTGAGAGAAAAACGCGCTCGAGTTCAGATATTCACGCCTCTGGGAAAAAATCAGAAATTGAAATAATTCAAAAGACTCGCGGGCACGAAGAGACTTTTCATAATGATAACAAAAATCGCGGCAGGCAGCCACACGTGGTAAAGCGGAGCTCTGCCTTTAGCAAGTAGCAAGTAGAGAGTAGAGAGTAGTACGCCGACGAGGAGCACGAGAATCCAGTAAAAGAGAAATCCCGGGTAACCCACGAGGAAAGTGCCGAGTGCCATGAGCGGAATTTCCTCCGCTTCGAAAAATCTTTCCCCCAAGCGGCGGTGGAGGAACTTCGCGACGTTCGGAATAAAAAACGCAACGAGGAGCGCCAAAATCCACGGAAGGAAAAATCTCGTGCCGACATACTCCGTGAAGTAATCGAGGTTCTGGTAGGGCGGGAGAAAAAATTTTGAAAAATCGTTTCCTTCCCAAACTTTGTATTGAAGAAAGGCGTAATAAAAAAGAGTTGAAAAAACCGCGACTGCGGAGGCGGGCAGGATAAATTTTACGTACCTAACCAAAAGGGAGCGCTTCGTGAGAAGCGCTCCCCAGGTCAAGATCAGAATGGCAAGCCCTATCCGATCAACCCAAAGCATTTAGAGATCCAGACCGGGATCGGTGCCGATTTCGTAGTAGGATGGGGTCGCGTTTGCATTTCCCCCATCGCTCACTTCCATTGGAGTATACTTGTTACTTTCGAGATTAGCGTTCACCTCGTACTCAAGACCGCCCGTGCCGCCGTTGCGATAGGCATAGAAGAAGTCTGTGGTCACATTCTGGAGAGGATCTGCGGGGTAAGCAGAAATAGGCGCGCCGTTTGGCAACGTCGCGAGATTCACGGGAATCCAACCGTTTGTATCGATTGCAACAGACGTTACAATTCGCGGCGTACCGGCGGTAAAGCGAGGAGCATAGCCATCAACGGCAGTACCACCGTTAGCATCACACCCTGCAACAACACCACCACCCCATGTTTCTGACGTCTTCCGATAAACTGAGCATTCAGTAACAGTTCCCATAGCCGGAGTTACAGCATCAACAAGATAAAGTGCTAACGCGCTCTTTATGGTTGCGAGATCCGAGAGCCGCGTGGAATCGCGCGCTTGCCGCAGGAGTTCTGCCGGATTCAGCGTCAAAACCACCGCAACCGAGAGAATTGCGAGCACACCGATTACAATCAAAAGCTCGATTAAGGTAAAACCTTTTTTCATTAAAGAATTGCTGATTATCTCGACCTTTTAGTAAAGTTCCTGATTATTATACCATATGGCACGCCCTCAATATTTCCTTATGTGGATAACTCTGGAGGGGGCTCGGATTCTATTTTTATTCTCTTTCCCTCTTCGCTTGTGAACTCCAGGGAGTAGGCGTGAAGCATAAGCCGCGATCTTCCTTTCTCTTTTTTCCCTCCGTAGAGTTTGTCTCCGAGGACAGGATGGCCGATTGAGGAAAGATGAACCCTGATCTGATGGGTGCGCCCCGTGCGCGGCACCACAAAGAGGAGCGACTCAAAATCTCCGTCTTCGCCTTTATAGCGAATCACCTTATAGTCCGTAATCGCCTCCTTTGTCATTTTTCCCGAGCGCGTTGTTCTCTTTACCGATCCGGTTTTTATACTAATCGGCTTCTCGATAACCCCCTCCTTCGGAAATACTTTTCCGCCCACGAGCGCAATATATGTTTTTTTGATCGCACGGCTTTTGAAAAGCGATTTCAGATACTCGAAATACTTTTGGTTCCTCGGGATAATCATTACGCCCGAGGTTTCTCTGTCCAAGCGATGCACGATTCCCGGACGCACCTCCGTGTCGTCGCCCACATTTTTCACCTCCGGATAGCGCTCGAGAAGCCAATCAACGAGTGTTGCCTCCCTTGTCTCGTGTCTCATGTTACTTCCTCTCACGGCGTGCACCAAAAGCCCCGACGGTTTTGAAACGGCGATGAAATTCTTATCTTCGTAGATGACTTTTATTTCTTCCAAGACGTTATGACTACTTTGTGGTCTATTCTTGAAATAGTTCGGATGGTTTTCGCCGCCGCAGGCGGCGAGGAAGTGCCCCCGCAAAACGCGGCTCCGCCGCACCGCTGACAATTTCAAGTTTTTCTTTGGCGGCTTTCTTTCAGTAAACCAATAATTTCTGAAAAATTATCAACACAATACAACAAGTTCAAATCTCGTATATCGTGAATAAAAAAATCTTTTTTGAGAGGATTATCTTTGAGCCAATCAAACAGTCCCTGCCAGTATGTTTTATTAACGCAAATAATGGGGACGGTATCAGTAATCTCCGTTTGCATGAGCACAGCAAACTCAAAAAGTTCGTTGAGCGTCCCATAACCGCCGGGATAAAAAATAAGTGCCTCACTTTTTATGGACATGATGAAACGCCGTGCGAAAAGAAAATGGAACGACAGTTCGTGTGTGAAAATTGGATCAGTGACTTTCTCGCCTTTCAGAAGCTCTGCTTTCAATCCAATAGACGGAGCTTGGGCTTTTGTTGCGCCCGAATTTACTGCGTGCATAATCCCCGGTCCTCCCCCACTCAAAATCGCATAGCCGCTTTTACCGAGTTCATAAGCTACTTGTTTAGCGTCTTGATAATACTTACTTTCAGGCGCAACTCGATGAGAGCCGAAAAAAGTAACTATTGGCTTGTCGATTTTATTGAGCAACGCCAAGCCGCTATTGACCTCATCGCGCACCTTTTCAACTGTCCAATCTACATTCGAAAAGTACTCCTTATTTTTATGCAGTTTGCTCATATTCGTAAAAATTTTCTTCCCCCAAAATTAAAATATGGCTCTAGTTGATGTTACGCTTTCCAATAATCTATTGTTTGTATGAATTGGGGTACGTTTCTTGCAAGGCGGATAGTGTGTTTTACTTTTCCGTTGTCTTGTTTTAGTTTCTGCATATTCGGAGAATAGCCTAGGGTTTTCATCATGTTGAATACGTCATTCGTTAACGCGGTGCCCGTGCCGACGAAATTAAGCATTGTATAACCCCGATCATTATACTGTGAACCGTCAGTTTGAAGAAGGCCACGCAAGCATTCTTTTGAATAGCGAACATCCTTTTTAATCCACGAAGGAACGCCCACGTTTTGCTTGTCTTTCGGTCCTTTGTCCCACTGCCAACCCAAAAGCTCGGGGAGTTGTTTTGAGAAAACACTTACATCTACGCATCCTTTTCGATTTACAACACCCACTCGGTTTTGAGGAAAAAGCGAGGAAAGCGATTCCTTAATATATTTAAGAAGAGCAGGATATTTTTTATCGCAAGTCACCCTAAGCCGCACGGCTCTGCCGTTAGGATTAGAAAGATTGCCATCACCGAGCGCAACACCGATAATATATGCCCTTAATTTTTTGTCTGTGCTGAGTTTTGGAATTCTAAAATATCCTCTCATCTGTTTAAAGTGGCGTGTGCCCGAGGTGGGATTTGAACCCACACGTCCTTAACGGACAATGGATTTTGAGTCCATCCTGTCTGCCGGTTCCAGCACCCGGGCGTTATTTGCATTGATAATCTCATAAATTTCCACTAAAATCAACGATGTATGGCGCGAATAATCCTTCGACCGAGTTTAGGATCCAAGTCCATAGTTTTATGGCTAGAGTAATCGCAATCTGTAACCAAAAAGGCGGTGTGGGAAAAACCACTACCGCGGTGAATCTCGGCGCCTATCTCGCGACCGCAGGCCGGCGCGTGCTTTTGGTTGATTTCGATCCGCAGGCAAACGCGAGTTCCGCACTCGGCGTAAATCCGCTCCATGTAGATGCGACCGTCTATCATGGAATATTGAACGAAGCAACTCCCGACTCGCTTATAAAGCCGTCCTTGATCTACAACTTCCATCTCGTCCCTGCCGCGCCGCACCTCGCGGGCGCGATGATTGAACTCGTAAACATCCCCGAGCGCGAATATTTCCTCCGAAAATTCGTAAACCACCTCCGGCACCAATATGACTACATCTTGATCGACCTCCCGCCGAGCTTGAGCTTGCTCACCGTAAACGGACTTGCGGCGAGCGATGAAGTCATCATTCCCGTCCAGGCGGAATATTACAGCCTCGAAGGACTGGGGCAGCTTCTCGAAACCGTAAACCTCTTGAAGAAGAACTTGAGCCACGATTTAAGAGTGAACGGCGCCCTGATCACGATGTACGACAAACGGGAACATTTGAGCCGCGAAGTCGCACAAGAACTCCGCCGCCATTTTCCTCATCCCGTGTTCGAAGTAGAAATCCCGCGAAGCGTGGCTTTGGCCGAGGCCCCAAGCTTTTCAAAACCGATTATGCTCTATCGTCCCGACTCAACCGGCGCCTTGGCCTACAAACGGCTCGCGGATGAGATTATAGCTCAAGAGAAAGAGCTTGCGCCGAAAACGGTCGGCGGCTACGGGAATTTCGAATCGGAAGATTTTACCCTCCGCAGGGTCTAACACATCATGCTTGGAAAAGGTCTTGAATCTTTAATACCGGCCTCCGGAAGCAAGCCGAAGGACGAAAACCAGAAAAACGGCGTGCCCGCTCCGCAGGAGCCCTCGCGCGAACCCTCCCCGCCGAACACGCAAAAAGAATCCCGCGGTTTTGAAAAGATCGAATTCGGCATCCACCGCGAGCCCCCGCCGCGCGCGAACGAGATTGACCGAGAAAAGCCGCGTGAGCGGCAGGCAACGCAGGAATTTGTTTTTCACATTGAAATCGAGAAGATAAAGCCGAATCCCCACCAGCCGCGGCGGGATTTCAATGAGGAGAGCTTGAAGGAGCTCGCGGATTCAATCCGGGAATTTGGCGTCATCCAGCCGCTCGTGGTTTCGAAAAAAGAAATTGAAACGCCGACCGGCACCGACGTGGAATACGAACTTATCGCCGGAGAGCGGCGGCTTATGGCGGCGAAGCTCCTGGGACTCGAGCGCGTACCGGCAATCGTGCGCAAAATTGGCGTTGAGCGGGAGCGCCTTGAGGTGGCGGTCATCGAAAACATCCAGCGCGAGAATCTGAATCCGATCGAAACCGCGCGCGCGTTCGCCCGCCTCCAGGACGAGTTCCGGCTCACGCAGAGGGAAATCGCGACGCAACTCGGAAAAAGCAGAGAGGGGGTTGCGAATACGCTCCGCCTCCTTGATCTTCCGAGCTACATCCAAGACGCGCTCTCAAAGGGACAAATCAGCGAGAGCCACGGGCGGCTCCTTCTTGCGGTTACCGACAAAGCAGCCCAGGAATCGCTCTTCCGGGACTTGGTTGACCGGCATCTTACAACCCGCGAACTCAAGGAGCGCGTTTTGAGAACAAAACCGCCGCACGAAAAAACGGCCGCTCCGCCCGCGATGATATCGCCGGAACTTTTGGCGTTCCAAGAAAAACTCTCTTCAGAGCTCGGAACGCCCGTCAAGATCGAAAAGCACGGCGAAACAGGAAAAATTACGATTACGTTTTACTCGGGAGAGGAACTCAGGAATATAATTCAAAGATTGGGCGGAAATGACCAAGAACCCTAGGTTTTTCAAAGCTTTCTAGATAAGTTTTTCAAAGCTTTCTAGAAAAGTTATTAACAATTGCATCTGAACGGGTCACGGGTAATAATGATTAAGGAGGCTGTTCCCAACCTCCTTAATCTAGCTCTAGCTATAGGTTAAGTTTTCGGAGAACGACCTTACGATGGTCGTTTTTCCTTCATTGGATGATTTGCAAATCATCCAATCTTAACCTTCACCTATTATACTACTTTTCGTCAATACGTGAAGAGAGAAACGGTGGATAAGTGCTTGCCAATATCGCGAAAAAGTATTCTGGTTTGGAATCCCTCGCCGCTCCTAAAATTTTTAAGGGAAAAGCTGGGTTTTCTAAAAAATATTTGCGATGCCGGAGCGACACTCTTTATTCGAAAACCCAGTATTCCAAAATCTGGAGCTGAACTTGTCAATTCTTTGGGTTTGATTTAAGTTAAATAATTTTGTAACTCACTTCCTTAATCTCCTTTATCTTCTTAAGTTTCAGAATCAATTTCTCAATCTTCTGCTTATCCGTCGTGTCGCACTCGATTTTGTCAACCGGGAAGTGGCTCCCGGGAGAGGCCTTTGCGTGAAGACTTAGGATACTCACGCGAGAGGAGGCGATAACCGAGGTAATGTCTTTGAGAAGCCCGATTCTGTCCTTTACCACCAGTCGAATTTCGGTTCTCGTGGGCACTTTCTTCCTGAAAAGTTGCGCTTTTTCTTTGAGCGCATTCCGAATGTGGTTTTTCGCGACAGCCGTCTTTGCAAACTTGAGCCAATCCTTTGATGGCTTCTTGTTTTTCTGCGTGATGATCTCAACAACATCTCCCGAACGGAGCTCTTCGTCGAGCGGCGCAAACGTGCCGTTTATTTTTGCGCCGACGCACGTATCCCCTATCTCCGAGTGGATATGGTAGGCGAAGTCGACCGGAGTGGATCCCGCAGGGAGATCGAGCACGTCTCCGCGCGGCGTAATCACAAATATCCTATCTTTAAAAAAATCTATTTTCATGGACTCAACGAATTCCTCCGGTTTCGTTTCAAGCGAACTTCTCGTTGAGAGCCAATTCCTAAGTTGGCGCACCCATTCAATGTCCTCAATTTTCACCCGCGCAGGCTTCCACTGGAAGTAGCTGCGGAATCCTTTTTGTTGCTGATATATCCAGTGGGCTGCAATACCGAGCTCCGCCTCCTGGTGCATTTCTTTCGTCCGGATCTGGAATTCAACGATCTTCTCCTCGGGGCCAATCACCGTTGTGTGCAAACTCTGGTATCCGTTCGGTTTTGGCGAAGCGATATAGTCCTTGATACGTCCGGGGAGCGGCGGCCAAAGCTTATGTATGAGGCCTAAAGCGGCATAACAGTCATCTACCGTCTTCACGATAATCCTGAATGCCACGAGATCATAGATTCTCTCAAAATCCATGTTGTAACGCAGAAGTTTCTTATACAAGCTCGAATAGTGCTTCGCGCGAAAATCGATTACGAGAGGTTTTATTCCTTCTCCATAAAGGATTTTCTCGACTTCCGGCTTGATCCGCTCCAAATAATCCTCCCTCTTTTCATACTCCTCTTTCACGTGAGCCTTGAGCCACTTCCATTCCTCGGGGTGAATATAAGGAAGGGCGAGATCCTCAAGGTCACCGCTTAAGGTCTGCATACCAAGGCGATACGCGAGCGGCGCATAGATCTCCGACGTTTCCATCGCAACGCGTTTCTGTTTTTCCCGGGGAAGCGCGGAGAGCGTCGCCATATTGTGAAGACGATCAGCAAGTTTGATAAAAATCACCCGCAAGTCCTGGCTGATCGCGAGAATCATCTTGCGGAGATTTTCCGCCCTCGCCTCCACGCCGCGGTACTTGATTTTGCCAAGCTTGGTAACCCCATCCACCAGAAACGCAATCTCATCCCCGAATTCTTTTCTTATCGCTTCAAGCGAAACACCTGTGTCTTCCACGGTGTCATGGAGAAGTCCCGCGGCTATCGTCGCTTCGTCCAGTTTCCATTCCGAGAGCGTTTCCGCTGCCGCAAGCGCGTGACTGAAATAAGGCTCTTCGGTTTTCCGCTTCTGGCCCTTGTGGGCGTTCTCCGAAAAACGGTACGCTCGACCGACAAGACCTTGAGGATACTTTTTAACCGTTTCTATTAAAGTCATTTATTTACTTTATATCCAAAAATAGTAACTTGCCAAGTCAATCTATCCAAGGCAAAGAAAAACCCCTCAGCGTTTGCGCCTTGGGGCATACGAGAAACATTATTCCTCCGGTGGATGGGTGAAAGAGTTTTGACCTTCTTGTTTTTTCCCGCACGGGGTCAGAGCTTTTGCGAGCACTTCCGCCAATCTCTTCTGATCCTCTGCATTCAAGACAGATTTCTTTTTCTTTTCTTCGTGTTCGTTGGTCAGCATTGTTCCACATCCCCCGCCAGAGCGTTGATGACAAATAGTTCTATCTGAATTATACCAAATTCTAAACTTCTTCTTTAACTTCTTCCTTTTCCTTGATTTCTTCTTTTTTATCTCCCAAAAGCGGATTGGTCCACGACGCATAATCGCAATCGGGATAGCGATTACAGCCCCAGAAAATTTTGCCGCGCGCCCGGCCCTTGCGGTTGATCCGTTTTTCAATAACGTCTCCTTCGGTACACTTGGGACATTTCAGGCCTATGTTTTTAGGTGAATTGTTCAAGCTTTTGGTATTCTTGCAATCAGGGAAACCCGAGCAAGCCATAAATCTGCCGAAGCGGCCGAATTTAATGACCATCGGCTTGCCACATTTTTCACATTTCTCATTTGTCTCTTCAACGGGATTTTCCTTCACAACCGACTCGTATTTTTCTTCCAAGCGTTTCGCGAAGGGATCATAGAACTTTTTGATGACCTTCTGCCATTTTTCTCCGCCTTCCGCAATTCCATCCAGCTCTTCTTCCATTTTGGCGGTAAAATCAACATCTACTATCTGCGGGAAGTGTTCGGTCAAAACCTTATTCACGAGAACGCCTATTTCCGTCGGATAAAAACGACCTTGGTTTTTCTCAGCATAATTTCTGTTCTGAATTACGGAGATAATCGGCACGTACGTGGACGGCCGGCCGATGCCAAATTTTTCCAATGTTTTAATTAAGCTTGCTTCGTTATAGCGGGGCAGAGGTTCCGTAAAGTGTTGTGCGGGTTTCATCTCAAGAAGGTCGAGTTTCTCCCCTTCTTGAAGCGGCGGGAGTTCTCTCTCTTCGAACTTTGTGGGCCACACCTTGAGGAAGCCGTCGAAGCGCAGGGTGTTTCCGTTCGCGAGAAACGCATAGCTTTTTGAAGCGCGGGGAAGTTCCGCTCTAATTTCCGCCCTCGTCGCGTCAAAAACCGCTGGTGGAAGCTGGGAGGCAACGAACCGCCGCCAGATAAGCTCATAGAGCCGCGCCGCGTCCTTTTCAAGTTTCTTCGGTATTTTATTCAGATCGTTTTCTGGATTCGTCGGTCGTATAGCCTCGTGTGCTTCCTGCGCCAGCCGAGATTTGTTCTTAAACACTCTCACTTCCCGCATGTGGTACTCCACGGCTAAATTGCTCTTTATCCATGCTTCCGCTTTGGCAAGCGCTTCTTTTGAGAGGTTCACCGAATCCGTTCTCATGTAGGTGATGTGGCCGTTTTCGTAGAGACTCTGCGCCAAAAACATCGTCTTCTTTGAAGAAAAACCGAGGCGCTGCGAAGCCGTCTGCTGAAGAGTGCTGGTAGTGAAAGGAGGGAGAGGATTTTTGTTCACTGTTTTTTTCTCAATGCGGCTCACGAGAAAATGCGCGCTCTCGATATCTTTTACGATCTTTTTCGCGTCTTTCTCGTTTGTGATCCCAAGCTTTTCAAGAACATTTTCTCCGATTTTCCAAAGCTCCGCTTCAACTTTTTTCTTTTTGCCGCTCGTGAAGACAGCGCCGATCGTCCAATATTCTTCGGGTTTGAATTTCTTTATTTCTTCCTCGCGTTCGACAATCAGCCGAAGGGCAACCGACTGCACGCGGCCTGCGGAAAGCCCCCGCGCAACTTTTTTCCAAAGAAACGGCGAGAGCTTATATCCCACGAGCCTGTCGAGAACACGCCTCGCCTGCTGAGCGTGAACGAGGTTAAGATTGATTTTTCTGGGATTTTTGAGGGCTTCCTGAATTGCGGTTTCGGTAATTTCGTGAAACACAATGCGCTCCACCCGCTCCGAGGCTTCCTCTTTTTCAAGGCCGAGCGCTTTTAGAAGATGCCAGGCAATCGCCTCTCCTTCTCTGTCCTCGTCGGTTGCAAGAATAACCGCTTCCGCCTTCAGAGCTTCCTTCTTGAGCTTAGTAACCGTTTTCTGGTTTTTTCTTGGCGTTATATACTGGGGCTCAAAATTTTTCTCAACGTCGACCCCAAGCTTGCTCTTCGGCAAATCACGCACGTGACCGTAAGAAGACTCGACTACGTACTCTTTCCCAAGGAAATTCGCGATTGTTTTTGCCTTCGTAGGACTCTCAACGATAATAAGTTTCATTATATTAAACTGTGTAACCGCCGTCAGATTCTTTTACCGCGCCCTTCAACACAAGGAATGTAAGAACTTGATTGACGTTTTTTGGTTTAAGATTAGTGAGTTCAATTATTTTGTCAACCGAAACGGGTTTTTTTGCTTCTCGCAAAGCGTTCACTACGCACTCCTCCTCGTCGTTTTCTCCGGAGGACATTTCAAAAAGAGGGCGGCCAGGGAGAAATTCGGGAGCGATAGTCTGAATAATGTCTTCAGGATCGGTTACGAGTTGGGCCCCACTTTTGATAAGTGAGTGCGAGCCTGCGAAATTGGGGTGTCGTGCGGGGCCCGGCACCACAAAAACATCCCGATTCTGCTCGAGCGCAAAACGGACGGTTGTAAGTGCGCCGGATTCTTTAGGGGCCTCAACCACGAGCGTCCCGCGCGAAAGACCACTTACAATTCTATTGCGTTCAAGAAAACGGTACGGTAAGACCGGACTCCCTAAAGGGTACTCGGAAACTATCGCGCCGCCGCTCTCGATAATTTCTCTCGCCAATTTTTCGTGAGAGCGGGGATAGAATGCGTCGAGCCCGTTCGCCAAAACCGCAATTGTTATTCCTCGGGCTTTGAGCGCACCGCGGTGTGCAGCGGCATCAATCCCGAACGCCAAACCGCTTACGATTCGAATGCCGCGCTTTGAGAGCGAGAAAGCAAATTCTTCCGCGATTTCCTTCCCTTCGTCCGTAGCTTTTCGAGTGCCCACGATCGCAAGCGTGATATCTTCCCGAGACGGCAGAACTCCACGCACATAAATTCCGAACGGAGGCCACGGTGTTTCTTTGAGAAGCGCGGGGTATTCCCCGTCTTCAATCAAAACAAGTTTCGCCTCTTTCGCTTCAAGTTTTTTCCACTCATGATCCGGGTCGATATTCTTTTTCGCGCCATCTCCAAAATGCGCCCATGCATCACTCCAGCTCGCGAAATCCTTCCGGAGCACATGAAGTCGTTTGTAGTCGCTCTTGACTGCAATGTTCAGCGCATTATAAAAAAACCCTTCGCTCATTTTATCTATTAAGCATAGCCATGACGAACGCGAAGTCAATCTATTCGAGGATTGACACTGAATCTTGTCGAACGTGTCAATTTTATCACTCTTCGTCCTCCTTATTTGGTATAATTAAAAGGAATGAACGGTCACTTCCGTCGCCAAATTATCATAAGCAGTACGATCATCTTAATAAGTTTCGTCGTGTTCAGCGGCGGACTCTATTGGCTGAACAACGATCTCGAAACCCAAGCGGAGAGGATTATAAATGCCCGCAGTACGGTAGCGCGCCGCTCAAGTTCTCTTGAGGCGCTCGCAGAACTTAAACGGGTCGCTCCGCGGGCGGAAGAATATCAGCGCACGATGGACAGGCTTCTCCCTACCCAAGACGAACTCATCGGCTTTGGGAGCTGGCTCGAAAACCTTGGGCGCGTACGGCAGGTAAGCGTGGATTTCTCGTTTGAAGGAGGGCAAACGCCTTCAGGGGAGAATGCGCCGGGTTTTATCCCGTTTTCCTTGAGGTTAAGCGGCGGGCACGAAAACGTAGTCGGACTCGTCGGAGATCTTGAGCTTACCGGAACCCAATATCTTATCTCGCTTGGAGCGATCGAATTAACGCGAAACGGAAGCTCATACAAAATTTCAACGAGCGGCTACGTATATTTCTACTGAACAGATGAAAAAATTTTTCAAACATCATTTTGAATGGCTCCTCGCGGCAGCGGCGATTTTTCTCGCGGGAATTCTACTTCTTTTCTTCGTCTGGGGAATTAAAAACCTCGTGACAGTCATTGGAAAAACGATCCTTACGACGGGCGAGCAGGAAGGCGGACTTAGATTTAATATCGAGGAATACGAACGGTTAAATTTGCCGACGATTTCCCCATGAATCAAAATTGCGAGATTCTTTTCAGAAAGATTATTCTTAGGTATCATGTCCGAAGCTGCCGTATCCGAGCGGACACCCTTAGTTAATATGCGCCTTTAGCTCAGTGGTAGAGCGTTTGCATGACACGCAAAAGGCCGGAGGTTCGATCCCTCCAAGGCGCACCGGAGAGGGGTGCGTAGTTCGGTGGTACCCCGAAGTAAAATTTGGGCACGTAGTTCAGTGGTAGAACGCTGTCCTGACCTGCCCGCCGAAC